>CAMZKI010000101.1 GCA_947311125.1 uncultured Chlorobiota bacterium | reverse complement strand
CTGCCATTTTTGCGGTAAAAAAAACAACTGCCACAAAAACAAAAAGAAATAAGAAAAGATTAGTATAATACGGTATAAAATTGAGGTAATAATCAAAAATAATTTCATTTAAAGGTATTTGTTTTCTCAATTATTTTGATAATCAGTTTGGCGATAGTTATTGATTTATCCGAAAAAATAGATTCGTTTATTGAAAAACAAATACCTTTAAATGAAATTATTTTTGATTATTACCTCAATTTTATACCGTATTATACTAATCTTTTCTTATTTCTTTTTGTTTTTGTGGCAGTTGTTTTTTTTACCGCAAAAATGGCAGGGCAATCAGAGATTATAGCAATACTCGGTTCGGGTATAAGTTTTCAGAGGTTAATGTATCCTTATTTTATTTCGGCGGCAGTGCTTGCAATATCATCTTTTTTTCTGAGTAATTTTGTAATTCCGCCGGCAAACAAAATAAGGCTGGAATTTGAAGATACTTACATAAACGGAAAATACTATAACAGCGACAGAAATATTCACCGACAGGTAAGCCCGGGAGTTTTTATCTATATGGAAAGTTTTAACACGCTTACAAATACGGGAAATAAATTTTCGATAGAAAAATTTAAAGGAAAAGAGCTTATTTCAAAGTTAGTTTCTAAAAAAGTAGTTTGGGACAGCACAAAAAACAAATGGACAATTTATAATTACTACATACGAGACATCAAAAAAAATAAAGATATAATAAAAACAGGGCTTAAAATTGATACTTCCTTGAATATAACTCCCATAGATTTTCAAAGAAGGGATACGGAAAAGTCTAAAATGGACTATTTTGAATTAAACGAATATATTGAAGAAAAACGATTAAGGGGCGAGTCAAATATAAATACGTATATTATAGAAAAACAGCAGCGAATTGCGTTTCCGTTTTCTACGTTTATTTTAACCCTTATAGGTGTTTCTCTGGCATCACGCAAAAGTAAAGGCGGAACGGGACTTAAACTCGGTATCGGTATTTTGCTTAGCTTTGTTTATATATTTTTAATGCAGGTTACGGCACAGTTCTCAATAAAAGGAGGTTTCTCTCCCGTTCTTGCAGCTTGGACTCCTAACATAATTTTTGCGGTAATTGCTGTTTTTTTATATCGTATAGCTCCGAAATAAAGTTAATACATACCGTATCTTGCCGAGTTTCCGAGAATTTCTTCTATTCTTAAAAGTTCGTTATATTTTGCCGTTCTGTCGGTTCGTGATAAAGATCCGGTTTTAATTTGTCCTGTATTCAGTGCAACGGCAAGCTCTGCAATGAACGTGTCTTCGGTTTCTCCGGAACGATGACTTATTATTGTGTTGTAACCGTTCTTTTTTGATAAATTTACAGTATTTATTGTTTCCGTGAGTGTTCCTATCTGGTTCGGTTTTATCAAAATTGCATTTGCCGCATAGATTTCAAAACCTTTAATTAAGCGCTCAGGGTTTGTTACAAACAAATCATCTCCGACAATTTGAATTTGATTTCCGATTTTTTCGTTCAGCAATTTCCATCCGTCCCAATCGTCTTCATGCAAACCGTCTTCCACAGATGCAATCGGATATTTTTCGGTAATCTTATCCCAATAATCAATCATTTCTTCCGAACTTAAATATTCTTTTTCGGATTTTAAATAATATTTCTTTTTTTCCGGGTTGTAAAATTCGGAAGCAGCAGCATCAACAGCCAAAACAATATCTTTTTCCGGCTTATAACCGGCTTTTTCAATTGCTTTTAATATCATTTCAAAAGCTTGGTCGTGCGATTTTAAGTCCGGAGCAAATCCTCCTTCGTCTCCTACATTTGTTGAAAATCCGTTTTTTTTCAGAACAAGTTTAAGATTATGAAAAATTTCGGCACCGTATCTTAATGCTTCCGAAAATGAAGACGCACCTACAGGCATTATCATAAATTCCTGTATGTCAAGATTATTGTCTGCATGGCTTCCGCCGTTTAAAATATTCATCATAGGAACCGGCAAGGTGTCGGCATTTACTCCTCCTATATATCTGAAGAGGCTTTGTCCGGTACTTTGAGCAGCGGCACGTGCAACGGCAAGCGACACACTCAGAATTGCATTTGCACCTATGTTTGATTTGTCTTTTGTTCCGTCAAGCTGAATCATTGCGGCATCAATTCCGCTTTGATCAAAAATATTTGCACCTTTAAGCTCTTCAGACAGGATTTTGTTTACGTTTGATACCGCTCTCAAAACTCCTTTTCCGAGAAAAATTCCTTTATCGTTATCTCGTAACTCAACGGCTTCGTATTTTCCCGTTGATGCTCCCGACGGGACAGATGCTCGACCTATTATGCCTCTGTTTGTTATTACTTCTGTTTCAATTGTGGGATTTCCTCTTGAATCCAAAATTTGCCTTGCTCTTATTTGTATTAATTGTGACATTTTTTGTTGTTATAAATTAGTTTTGAAATATATTTTACTGTTCGTCCTCTTCTCCTGATATAAGTTTGTACCCTTCTCCGTGTTTATTTATTATTTTAATGTTTGAGTCAGCTTGCAGAATTTTTCTTAGTTTTGTTATATACACATCCATGCTTCTGGCATTAAAGTAGTTATCTACCCCCCAAATAGCTTTTAATGCAAAATCTCTTCGCATAACGGAATTTCGGTGAATACAAAGGAGTTTCAGTAAATCAGATTCTTTTGAGGTAAGTTTTATTATTTTGTCATCTTTGTCTGTTTTGATTGTTTGAGAGTTGGAATCAAAATGAATTGTTCCGATTTGAAATACTGATTGCTCGTCAATAGTATCTCTTCCGAAGCGTCTTAAAACGGCTTCAATGCGATACAGCAGTTCTTCCATATTAAAAGGTTTTGTAATATAATCGTCAGCACCGAGTTTAAAACCTTTTAAAACGTCTTCTTTTAAAACTTTTGCAGTTAAGAAAATGATGGGAATTTCGTCATTAACTGATTTAAAACTTTTAGCCAATTCAAAACCGTCTCTTTTGGGCATCATAACATCGAGAATGCACAAGTCAAAATCGTTTTGCATATATGCTTTATATGCTTCTTCTCCGTCTGTATATAATTGTGTGTCAAGATTTTTTGCTTCCAAATATTGTTGAAGCAGAGACCCGAGATTGACATCGTCTTCGGCTAATAAAATTTTTATTTTTTTCATTTTATTCTGTTTTTACGGGAAAATATATTATGAAATCAGTGCCTTTATGCAGTTCGCTTTTAACTGTAATGTGCCCTTTGTGTTCATCTACTATTCTCTTTACGTAGCTTAGTCCTAATCCGAAGCCTTTAACGTCGTGAACGTTTCCGGTTGGAACTCTGTAAAACTTATTAAAAATCTTTTTTTGTCCGTCTTTGCTTATTCCTATTCCGTTGTCGGAGATTATTATTTTTATTTGGTCTTCTTCGTTTAAAGTTTTAACTTCAATTTCGGGTTTTCTTTTTTCATCGGAATATTTTACGGCATTATCTACAAGGTTGAAAAAAATGTTTGTCAGGTGTAGTTTGTCTCCTTCTGTTATATGCTTTTTTGCATTCAAATTCATATTTATATTGCCGCCTTTATTTTTAGCTTTTATTTCTGTATTTAAAACTGCGGTTCTTATAATTTCGTGTATATTAACATCTTGAACGTTAAAGTGTATGTTTCCTTTTTCGAATAAAGAAATTTGTAAAACTTTTTCTATCTGAAATTCAAGGCGTTTGCTTTCGTCGCTTATAATTTTTGTAATCGTATTAACTTTATTTTTATCAATATGGATAGAATTATCGTTCAGCATTTGAGATGCAAGGGATATTGTTGAAATAGGTGTTTTAAGTTCGTGTGTCATATTATTTATAAAGTAGTTTTTCAGTTCCGATAATTTTCTCTGTTTCAAGATGAGGTAAAGAATAGAGGCAAATGTTATTGTAATAATTACGGTAATAATTATAGAAATAATCATTTGTCTCGGGATATTTTCAGGAACTAAACGTTTATGTCTTTTAAAATAAACCACAAGGTAATATTTTGAAGGCAGAACATCATTCGGAAAAAGTTGTATTTCGTAAGTTTTGTCAAGGTAATCGGTGCTGAAACCGGCAGATTTTACAGGGTATTCGTTCTTTTGGTCTCTTATTCCGTAAAAGAATTTATAATTTATTCTGTTTTTTTTGAATACATTACTGATAATCTGATTTAATTTGACTGCATCTAATCTTTTATCTATTGATACTTCACTTGCTATTATACGATTTAAAATATCCTGTATAAATATTGTTTTTTTACTGATATTTCCTATAATTCTTTTCTTTAAGTCATCTTGTGTAAATTCTTTATAATTTCCGGATGAATCCAGAACACTTGCGTCAATACGATATAAAGAATCTCCTTTGAGATAATAAATTGTTCTTTTTTTTCTGAGAGAATCAGTCATTAAAGAATCATTAACATTTTGTGAAATTTCATTTTCATCTTCAATAAAATTTTCTTCAAATAAAAATTTGCTTCCTGTAAGTTCTGCAGTATCTTTACCGAAAGGTACCGACGAATGAGTTATCTGAAGTAAAGCTTCTCTTTCTTCTGCAATTTTCACAATTTCAAAAAGAGCTTTGTTTACTTTGTCTGTAAATTCTTGTTCTTCAATAATTAAAGATTTGTCTATCCAAGCAAGTTGTACAAAAATTAAAAGTACAACCGTTACCAGCATAACTATTGATAAAAACCGTATATATTTTTTCCTCATAGCTCTATAACCTTACAGATAATTGTTTAATAGTTTTATTTTTCCATTCTGCAAAAGTTCCTTCTTTAATTTTTTCTCTTGCAACTCTTACCAACTCTAAATAAAATGCAAGATTATGTATGCTCGCAATTTGTGCAGCCAAACGTTCTTGAGATTTCATCAGATGTCGAACATAAGCTTTGGTATAATAAGAATCAACAAAAGATGTTCCTGTTTCGTCTAAAGGAGAAAAATTGTTTTCCCATTTTTTATTTTTGATATTGATACGTCCCTGCCAAGTAAAAAGCATTCCGTTGCGTCCGTTGCGGGTAGGCATAACACAGTCGAACATATCAACACCTAGAGCAATGCCTTCGAGTATATTTTCCGGTGTTCCTACTCCCATTAAGTATCTTGGTTTATTTTCGGGTAAGATTTTATTAACAATTTCTATCATTTCATACATCATCTCGGTTGGTTCTCCCACTGACAAACCGCCTATAGCATTTCCGTCACAATTTTGAGACGCAATAAACTCTGCTGACTGAATACGTAAATCTTTAAAAGTTCCTCCTTGCACAATCGGGAAATATGATTGTTTATAATTGTAAAATCCGTCTGTTTTTTTGAAATGTTTCACTCCTCTTTTAAGCCATCTGTGTGTAAGTTCCATAGATTTTTTTACATAAGAATAATCTGCGGGGTAGGGCGGACATTCATCTAATGCCATCATAATGTCGGCGCCTATGGCACGTTCTGTATCTACAACGTTTTCAGGTGTAAACAAATGCTTCGACCCGTCTATATGCGAACTGAAACGGACACCTTCCTCTGTTATTTTTCGAATTTCGGATAAGGAAAAAACCTGATACCCGCCGCTGTCTGTAAGAATGGGTTTGTTCCAATTTATAAATTTATGTAATCCGCCTGCTTGTTTTAAGATTTCGGTTCCGGGTCGTAAATAAAGATGATATGTATTTCCAAGGATTATTTGTGCTTTTATATCTTCGTCAAGTTCTTTTTGGTGAACGGCTTTTACAGATCCGACTGTTCCTACCGGCATAAATATAGGAGTTTCTATTTTTCCGTGTTCAGTGTGTAAAATACCTGTTTTAGCCTTAGTTTCTGTATCTTTCTTAATTATTTCAAACTTCATTCCTTTTCTTTGCTCTTTTAATTTATTAAATTACTACTTTTGTATGAAAAGGTAAAATTAATGAATAATATTGAGAAAAGACGCTTAAAATTGAGTTTAATTGTTCCTGTGTTTTTTCTGACGGCAATGTGGATTGTTAAATTTTATGAATATTCTTTTGATCTTGATTTCGCTCGTTACGGAATTTATCCTCATAAAATAAATAATTTAACCGGAATTTTACTGTCGCCGTTTATTCACGGAAGTTTTGAGCACCTTATTTCAAACTCGGCACCGTTTTTAATATTAGGAAGTTCATTATTTTACTTTTACAAGGAATCTGCCTATAAAGTATTTTTACTTATTTGGATACTTTCCGGGTTTTGGGTATGGATAGCCGGACGACCGGCATATCACATAGGTGCCAGCGGAATGGTATATGGGTTCGCTTCTTTTATTTTTTTTTCAGGCTTACTTAATAAAAATAAATCCTTGCTTTCGATATCTCTTTTGGTGGTTTTTTTATACGGAAGTATGGTTTGGGGTGTATTGCCTTTAAAACCGCATATTTCTTGGGAGTCGCATCTTCTTGGAGCAATTACGGGTTTAATATTGTCTTTTATCTTTCTGCCCGAAAAAGCAGCTCCTTTGCAAGATGATAAAGAAGCAACTGATTTTCTTTATGATTTTAGCAGCCCTAAAAGTTTTTACGATAACTCTTCGGAAATAGTATATCATTTTAAAGAAAAAAATAAGAAGCTAAAAAACAATGAAACGCTTGAAGATTTTTAATATCACAAAACAGCATTTGTCTAACAGAAAAGTGTTTATAACTTTGTCTTTTTATACGAACGTAAAATGAAATTGTCTGTTATAATAGTAAACTACAATGTAAAATATTTTCTTGCTCAATGTCTTTTAAGTGTTGAAAAAGCCAAAAAAGAATATGAAAAATATACGGGCAAGATACTATTGAAACGTTTGTTGTTGATAATGCTTCAAAAGATAATTCGTGCGAATATGTAAAAAAACATTTTCCCGAAGTAAAACTTATTGAAAATAAAAAAAATACCGGGTTTTCAGCAGCTAATAACCAAGCAATTAAAATTTCAAAAGGTGAATATGTATTACTTTTGAATCCTGATACCGTAATTCCGGAAGATACTTTTATAAAAATAATTAATTTCGCCGATTCGCACCCTGAAGCAGGCGGAGTAGGCGTAAAAATGTCAGACGGCAGCGGTAATTTTCTCCCTGAGTCAAAACGAGCATTCCCTTCTCCTGCAGTTTCTTTTTATAAAATTTTCGGCTTGTCAAAATTATTTCCGAAATCAAAGCGTTTCGGCAAATACCATCTCAGCTATCTTCACGAAGATGAAACTAATGAAGTTGATGTTCTTGCAGGAGCCTTTATGCTGATTAGAAAATCAACTATAGAAAAAACCGGTTTACTTGACGAAACATTTTTTATGTACGGTGAAGATATTGATTTGTCTTACAGAATAACAAAAAGCGGATTTAAAAACTTCTATTTTTCTGAAGTTGAGATTATTCACTATAAAGGAGAAAGCACGAAAAAGAGCAGTATAAACTACGTTTATGTTTTTTATAACGCAATGATAATTTTTGCAAAAAAACACTTTAAATCGAAAAATGCTTTTTTGTTTTCGTTTCTGATAAAACTCGCAATTATTTTCAGAGCAAGTTTATCAGGTATGAAAAGAATTTTTGATGTATTGTTTTTGCCCGTTTGTGATATTGCCGTTTTCTTTGCCGGTTTTTATTTTTTAACACCCTTTTGGGAAAGTTATAAATTTCATAATCCGGGACATTACCCTCCGGAATATATGCAATATGCCGTTCCTTCTTATATAACGATATGGATATTGTCAATAATATCTTCAAAAGGATACAGAATGCCCGTTGACTCAAAAAAACTTTTTAAAGGTATACTTTCCGGAACTCTTATTATACTTGTAATTTATTCTCTGTTAAATGAAGATTATCGTTATTCGAGAATGTTGCTTATATTAGGGACTGTTTGGGCATTATTTTTTGCTTGGCTCATAAGGGGTGCCTTTACACTTTTAAAAACTGATAAATTTTCATTTCAAAAAAGACAAAAACGTAAAGTACTCTATTTATGTAATAATGAAAGTTGCGAAAAACTTTCAAGAATACACAAGCAGTATTTTGAACAAGATTATGACAGTATTATTTGTCTGAATCCCGAAAAAAAACTTGTTGATGTGCAAACCATAAATAAGAATAAAATGTCCGACATTGTTTTGTGTGTCGATAAATTTTCTTATGAAGAAATTATAAACTTCATAACAGATAAAAAAATACAAAATGTTAAAATTGAAATAGGATATCCTGACAAAGGCTTCATAATAGGAAACAGTGAAATTTTTGTACAAGATAATATTTTTGAGACATCCGAATTTAACCTGAATAAAGAGCAAAATAAAGCAACTAAAAGGCTTTTTGACATAACAACGGCAATATTTTTTCTTGTATTTTCTCCTGTTTTTATCCTTTTGACGGATAATAAACTTATGTTTTTGAAAAACCTCATAAAAGTAATTAACGGAGAGTTGACATTTGTAGGATATATCAAAACTTACGATACTGAAATAACCGAGAAGCTTCCGGAACTAAAAAACGGCATTCTGCCGCCCGTAACATATCCTGTTTTTGATAAGGAAGAAGCAAAAAAAATAAACTTTCGTTATGCACGTAATTATCATATTACTGATGATTTTTACGTCGTTTATAAAACTTTTGATAAGATTAGTAATAAAAAATTGTGAACATTTAATATAAATTTTATATTTGTCGCAACTGTTTCATAATAAACCATTCAGAACAAATGAAAAAATTAGTAACTTTTTTATCCGTTTTTATCTTAATATTTTCTTTTGTTGATGCCCAAACAAGCAGGAAAGACACCAAAAAATTTGAGAAAGCTTTAGAGTATCTGTCAAGCGGGAAATATAAAATTGCCGACAATATCATAGGAGAACTTTTATCAAAAGAAAAAAATAATCTTGAATATGCTTTTTATAAGGGTATTTGTGAAATTAATACAAATAATGAAGATAAGGCAATAGAACATTTTGATAAAATTATTGATGATTACCAAAAAACAAAAACAGAAAAGGGCGTAACAAAAGCCGCATTTTTCTATAAAGCTAAGGCATATCATAACCTGTATATGTTTGATGAAGAAACAGAAACGTTAAACAAACTTAACTCTTTTGACCTTAAAGACGAAGAAAAGAAACGGTTAAAAGAAGCAATTGACCATGCAAATAACGCAAAAGAATTATTTTTTGATTTTAAACCTATTATAGTAACCAGATTGGACATATTGAATTCGGGCTATGATGACCATACACCGATTCCTACTTCCGAAGGAGATAAAATTTATTTTACGTCTAAGCGTCCCGGAGGAATAAGCGGAGATGCTTTAAGCGAGGAAGGTAAGTATTTTGAAGACATATGGTTTTGGGACGGTAAAGACGAACCCGTTAATGTCGGAAAACCTGTTAACTCAATGGGGCATGATGCTACCGGAGGGTTATCTTTAGACGGAAAAACATTATTCATATACAGGACAAAAGACGGAAAAGGCGGAGACCTGTATTATTCTGTTTTAAACTCGGAAGGTAAATGGGAAGATCCTGTGAAACTCGGAAAAAATATTAATAAAAGGAAATATACAGAGCGTCACGCGGCTCTGTCTCCCGACGGTAAAAAACTGTTTTTCTCAAGTAACATTAAAGGAGGAAAAGGCGGCAGAGATATTTGGGTGTCGGAACTGCAAGAGGACGGAACCTGGGGGAAACCTGCAAATTTGAATATAAATACCGAGTTTGACGAAGAAGCCCCCTATATGCTGTCTGACGGAATAACATTTTATTTCAGTTCTAAAGGATACAAAAATATGGGAGGGTATGACATTTTTAAATGTATGTTGCAAAATGACGGAACATTCAGTCAGCCGCAAAATATAGGATTCCCGATTAATACAGTTGAAGATGACGTATTTTTCTTTCCTGTTTCAAGTGAAGACGTTGCATATTTTACAAGAAGAAAGACTGATAACGCAGAAATTTATAAAACGATGTTTCCGAATAATGCTTTAATTGTAGAAAGTTCGGTAAGAGGAAAAGAATACGAAAAAGACTTATATGCAATGAACTCAGACATTAATATCATTGACGTTAACTCAGAAAATACTCCTGATGCATATACTCTTAAAATTGAAACGGCAAAATATAAATCTGTAATAGTGCCCGATAAAGATTATAAGTTTGTTTATGAAACCGAAGGATATGTTTTTGATACAAAAGATATAAGCATAAAAGATATGTTCGGTAAAAAAACAATAGAAGAGTCTCCGGTTCTTGTTAAAATTGAAGAAGGAAAAACCGAAAAACATAAAAATATGTCTTTTAAAGACAACAGTCCCGAATTAATAAACTATACAAAAAAAGAACTTGATATAATTGCCGAATATTTAATAAAATACGATAATTTAGTTGTCAACCTTTCTACTGAAGACTATGCAAAAGAAAGCAATAAGTTAGCCGAGAACAGAAAAAGGGAAGCCGTGGAGTATCTCAGAAACAAAGGTGTTTCAGCCGAGAAGATTTATACGGACTTGTCTCCGAATGATATTCCCGGTAATAAAATGGAATATACAATTTATGATACGGAAAGCGTTAAAAAAGCAATAGCAGAAAAAGAAGCTCGCAAAAAGGATATTGTTCCTGAATATTTTGTAATTCAAATTGAAAACACCTTCTTTGATTTTGATAAAAAATATATGAAAATACACAAAAATGAAAAAATAGACTTGCTTTGTAAATATTTAAATGACAATCCTGAGGCAAAGGTTGCAATAATAGGATATACAGACGCTGTAGGAACAGAAGCATATAACAATACCTTATCAAAGAAAAGAGCAGCTACCGTAAAAGATTATATCATAAAAGAAGGTGTAAACGAAAATCAAATTGAGATATTAGGATACGGAGAAGATAACCCCGTTACACTTAATAAAAAAGGCGGAAAATATTACGAACCAAGTAAAAAATACAACAGACGTGTTGAATTCAGAGTTTTGGCACAGGGTAAGCCTGAACTAAAAATTATTCAGTTTAAAGATATTCCGCAAGAATACAAAAACCCGGATTATAATCCCGATTACAAAAAATAATAATATGGAAAAAGCTCGCTTAAAGCGGGTTTTTTTATAGTTATATTTATACTTCTTAAGCTGATAAATATGCCTGAAAATCCGAAAATAATTTCATACAACACTATTAGAAGATCGGTGGGTGTTCTCGGAATATCTTTACCTGTAATTATATCTGCGGGAGCATATATTTTGGGAAATTGTAACGAAATACAGTCGTCAGTAAGCCTGTATTATAACACGATTATGCGGAATGTTTTTGTCGGGATTTTATGTGCGGTAGCTCTTTTTATGTTTGCGTACAGAGGCTATGATTATCGTGACAGAATTGCCGGAATTTCAGCTTTCGTATTTGCATTAGGAATTGCTTTTTTTCCTGCCTCAAAAGATATGGTTATAAACTGCAAATACGATATTCCCCAACTCCGACATCCGGGATGGATAAGAACAATACACCTTACCTCCGCAACTTTATTTTTCCTGACACTGTCATATTTTTCCCTTTGCCTTTTTACCCGAACTGACGGCAAGCCCGGAAGCTATACAAAACAAAAGAAAAAAAGAAACGTATTGTATCGTATATGCGGATTCGTTATGCTTATGAGCATATTTATCATAGCACTTTGGATGTTGGTTCTTGAAAGTAAATTTCCGCATCTCGAACAGTATCACCCCGTTTTTTGGCTCGAAAGCATTGCCCTGTGGGCTTTCGGTATTTCATGGCTTGTAAAGGGAGAAGTTGTTTTGAAAGATAAATAATTACTGCTTCGGCATTACAATTTTATTATTCTTAAAAACGGCAAAATTTTGCGGCAGCAAGTATGTTAAATATTTTGGTAAGAAGTTGAAAAAAACACTAATTTCGTTGCTTATTTTTGCTTAACTATGTCGAAAATTATTGCGGTAATAAGAAATTATAAAAATATCGGTTTGATAATTACTCCGTATTTTTATAAAAAAACTAATAAATATTTTATAGAAATTACGGAAGTTGCTACTCCGGAAACAGCCGAAAAAAGTAAAGAAAAAATATCGGAAGAAGAATTAAGAATAATAAAATCCGCCGATGCCTACTCCGACAGGAATCTTTCAAAGATATTTTCAAAAAAGGTTAAATCTCATGATTTTTTTAAAACTCTTACAGAAGAAGATATAAAAAACAGAATACGACCTTTTATAGAAAAACAGCTCATTAAAATAACGGAGAAAACAGAAAAATCTGATGTTAAACTGTATTTTAAAAAAGGCAAATTCAGCACTTTATACGAAGAAGATTTAATAAAAACAGAACCCGAAACGGCAAAAACCGTATTCAATATATCAAAAGAAGAAAACGGAACAAGGTATTCTCTGTCTGTTTATCATAAAAATAAAGATATTACTCTTTACGGTAAAGATGCTGTTATACTTACCGATAATCCTTGCCTGCTTATTTTAGACAAAAAACTTTTAAAGTTTAACGATATTGACGGAAAAAAATTAAAACCCTTTTTTCTGAAGAAAGAAATTCTGATACCGAAACATCTTGAAAGAAAATGGTTCAAAACATTTGCCGTTCCTTCCTTTAAAAAATTTAACATAAATCCGTCGGGTTTTAATTTTACTGAAATAAAAACAGAATTTAAAACTCTGCTTTCTGCCGAAAAAGACTGGAAAGGCGATTATGCTTTTATGCTTTTTTTTAACTACGGCGAAAATAAATATCAATACGGACTAAAATATGACACAAAAATAGAGTTTAACGAAAAAGATTTTTCATTTATAAAAAAAATAAGAGATACAGAAAAAGAAAGGCAGGTTGTTGAGTATTTAAAAAGTAACGGATTGCAGGAGTATAACGAAGGAATTTTTAAAATAAAATATAACGGACAAAATAAAAGAGAACAAAAGAACAAAACAATAATTTGGCTGAAAGAAAATATAGAAAAACTCAGGAATTACAATATTGAAATAAAACAGAACTTTTTTAACAAAAAATATTTTACCGAAAATATTAATCTTGACATTAAAGCAACAGGTAATAAAGATTGGTTTGACATTTACGGAACCGTTACTTTCGGTAAATTTTCCGTACCTTTTATCAGTCTTAAAAATAATATTTTAAGTAATAATCCCGAATTTATGCTTCCGAACGGGACTATTGCAATAATTCCGGACGAATGGTTTTCAAAATACGGAGATTTATTTTTGTCGGCTGACGAGAAAAACGACAAACTTAAAATAAGTAAAGCCAGATTTGATATTTTTGAAAAAACAGAAATTAAAGGTATTGAAAAATCGTATAAAGAAAAATTCATAAAACTTTTAAATTTTTCCGAATATAATGCAAAAATTCCCGAAAACATAAACGCCGAACTGCGTTCTTATCAAAGAGAAGGCTTTAAAAGAATGAAATTTTTGAGAGATGCCGGTTTCGGAATATGCCTTGCCGATGATATGGGGCTGGGTAAAACTCTTCAAATAATAACATTACTTCAAGATACGATAAATATCAGAAAAAAAAACAAAAATAATTATTCCGAAAACAAAGAAGCGACAGAGCAATTAAGCCTTTTTGATACGACAGAACCCGAAGGGAAAGTATATAAAGGCAAAGCAAGTTTAGTAATAATGCCGGTTTCATTAATTCATAACTGGAACAACGAAATACGAAAATTTGCTCCGGAACTGAAAGTATTGCAATACAAAGGAGCTGACAGGCATAAACATATCGGGAATTTTGATAAATATGACATTATACTTGCAGGCTATGCCACCGTAAGAAACGATATTGAACTAATTGAAGACTATGATTTTCTTTATCTTATTTTAGATGAAAGCCAATTTATAAAAAATTCAGATTCAAAAACATATAAGGCAGTTATAAACCTGTCGTCAGATTTTAAGGCTGTTATGACAGGAACACCTGTTGAAAATTCTTTATCGGATTTATGGTCGCAAATGAACTTTATAAATAACGGAATGCTGGGAGATAAGAAATTCTTTAAAGAAGTGTTTTTAAACCCCGTAGAAAAAGAAAATGACGAAATTTCAGAAAAAAAAATAAAGTCAATTATAAGTCCTTTCATAATAAGAAGAACTAAAAGCGAAGTAGCTAAAGATTTGCCCGAACTTACGGAGCAGATTATTTACTGTATGCCTGATGAAAAACAAAAATCAATTTACGAAACAGAAAAATCAAAAATAAGAAATATCCTGCTTGAAATTAAAGAAAACAAAAAAGACAAAAAAAATGTGTCGGCAGAAATATTAGCTGCTCTTATGAAGTTAAGACAAATTGCAAATCACCCTGTTCTTTCCGATAAAAATTATGACGGAGAATCCGGAAAGTTTAACGAAGTTATACGAAATATTGAAAATCTTATATCCGAGAACCATAAAGTCTTGATTTTTTCATCGTTTGTTAAACATCTTGACTTGTTTGCCGACTATTTTCATAAAAACAACATAAAATATTCACTTCTTACCGGACAGACAAAAAACAGGGAAGAAACAGTGGCAGAGTTTCAAAGCAATAAACAGAACAAAGTGTTTTTAATTTCGATAAAAGCAGGAGGAACAGGTTTAAATTTAACTGAAGCTGACTATGTCTTTATTCTCGACCCGTGGTGGAACCCGGCAGTTGAAAAACAAGCCGTTAACAGAGCTCACAGAATAGGACAAAAGCGTAATGTTATGGTTTACAGGTTTATAACAGAGAACTCCGTAGAGGAAAAAATTATGAATCTGCAAAATAAAAAATCCGAACTTGCAAAAATTATTACCGGAGATAATCCTCTCGGCAAACTGTCGGAAAAAGAACTAATGAGTTTTTTTGAATAATGGTTTGTTAAACAACCATCAAATTACAACCTCTTACATCCGAATTATCAAACCTGCCGAGTACTTCAAAAGAGTTGTCGGAATGCAGTTTGCCCAAATCTTTGGTTTCTATAAACGAGCAAGAATTTACATTTGCAAGGTCAATAATATTTATACCTCCGGATTTTTCTTGCGGAAGCAAATCGAAAGGGTCGTTGGTGTCGCGTATCAAAATTTTCATCCAAGCCGG
>CAMZKI010000100.1 GCA_947311125.1 uncultured Chlorobiota bacterium | reverse complement strand
TTTGTTTTTAAGTTTATTTTTTAATGCGTTGCAAAGATAATAATATAGTCGAAAGTTAAACAGAATATAAGACTTTATTGTATGCTGTTTTAAATTGTCTGTAATTTTCTTTAAAATAATCCGCCGTTTAAATAGATTTCTTTCTGAACTTCCGAGAATTGTTCTGCTTTAATTTTTGTATTTTTAGTTATATTTTCAATTTCTCCGTTTTCAAAATTAATTTTTACTTTATCTCCGTTTTCTAATTTTAAACCGTTCAGAGATTTATAGGTAACAATCGGAAATGCTGCGTTTATTGCATTACGTTCATATATGGCTCCGTAGCTTTCGGCAATTATTGCCTGTATTCCCAGTGCTTTAAAACAGTCAACAGCCTGCTGGCGAGAACTTCCGGCACCGAAATTTTTATGAACGGCAACAATGTCTCCGGGTTTTGCTTTTTTAGCAAAATCTTCGTATCCTTCAAGATTATCGAAAGCATATTGTCCCATTTCATTAATATCGGTAATTGCTAAGTATCTGTTGTGGAAAATCATATCCGTATCTATGTCGTCCATAGGTATATACCATACTCTGCCTTCTACTGTCATTGTTTTTTGCTCGGTATCTTTATGTTTTTCGGCTTTTTTTATTTTTTTATTAATTTCCTCGGGAGTAAAGATTTCCGGTTCCTCGGGAATACGGTCAAATGTAGTAATGTATCCGGCTACGGCTGATGCTGCAACTGTAGCGGGTGATGCTAAATAAACGCTGCCTTTTCCTTGCTTTCCGGGAAAGTTTCTGTTCCCTGTGCTAACGGTTATTTCTCCGGGACCGTTTTGTCCTACTTGCCCGGCTGCACAGCCTGCACAACCTGCATTTGATACCAAAACTCCGGCATCTTTAAATATTTTTATTATACCTTCGTCAAGACACTGCTGCCAGATTTTGTCAGTTGAAGGAACAATTTTAAGAACTACTCCGGGTGCAACTTTTCTTCCTTTGAGAATTTTTGCAGCTTCACGCATATCCTCCATTCGTCCGTTTGTACAACTTCCTATGAATCCCGAATCTATTTTAATTTTTTTTGTTTCAAGTATATTTACTGTATCGTGCGGTTTTCCGGGAAGCGAAATCATAGGTTTAAAAGTTTCAATGTCAATATCGAAAACTTTTTCATATCTTGCGTTGTCATCGGCATAAACTCCCTCGATTTTTTTACCTGTGCGTACTGAACAGTAATCTAAAATTTCTTTATTCGGCGGAAACAATACAATTATGGTTCCCATTTCAGTTCCCATTGATGCTATCGTAATTCGCTCATCCAAAGTCATTTTATCTATTTCATCTCCGTATAATTCTACAGAATATCCGAGAAGTTTGTTTGCTCCGAATATATTTAAAAGGTTTAAGACTATATCTTTAGCCGTGATTCCTTCGGGTCGTTTGCCGTTAAAGTTAATTCTTACAGATTCAGGAACTTTAAACCAGACTTTACCCTTACTGAAAGCAACAGCCATATCTTTATCTCCCATTCCTTGCCCGAATGCTCCTATTGCACCGAGTATATTAGCATGTGAGTCGGTTGTTAAAGCAGTTGCCCCGGGGTAAGCAAGTCCTTCTTCTATGAAAATATGTGTTCCTATACCGTTATTTATATCAAAAATTTTTATCCCGTGTTTTCTGGCAAATTGCCGACAGATATGCTGATTAATTGCATATTTTTGGTCAGAACCGGTAGGGTTTGTGTCGAAAGTAAAGAACGTTTTTGATACATCATCAACAACAAGATTATTTTCTTCAAAATGTTTAACAACATTAGGTCCGCCGAAATCTCTCGCTGCTCTTACATCTATCTCAATGTCAACAATATCTCCCGGTTTTACTTTATCATATTTTGAATGATTTGCAATGATTTTTTCTATTATTGTTTGTCCCATTTTAAAAACGTTTATCGGTTTAAATTTATGTTACAAAGATAATTTTTTAGGATTATTTTCTGTATTTTAATTTAGTTTTTGGTAAAAATAAAAAGTATCGGTTTTAAACATATCAGGGTGAAGTATTTTTATAATATCTTTTAATATTAAATCAGGCCTTATGGTTCCTGATTCCATATAGTCATTTCCTCCGTAAGGATTCAACCTTTTGTTTCTGTTAAAAATATTACAGGATTTTATCGGTTTAAAATTTTCAAGTCTCACGTCAGCCTTAATAATATCGTTTATTTCTTTTGCCTGTCCCGGATTTAGCCAGAAATCTGCATTTGATGCTTTTTCATAAATTTCTTCAATATTTAAGGCATAATTATGTTGTTCCCTTGTATTTTCCCAGATATATCTTCCTCCGGCATCTTTTATCAGTTGTGCAACGTTAGATTTTCCGCCCGGTATATACCAAGTTCCTTTCCAAGGCATATTAAGTAAAACTGTAGGTTTTTCCTTTATTGTATCAACTGACTTAAGGTATGAGTCGTACTTTTTACTTATGTCAGAAAAGAAGCTGTCAGCAACTTTTCTTTTATCAAAAAACTCTGCAAAAAATTTAACCCACTCGGCTTGTGCAAGGACTGATGATTCCGAATATTCATTAATAATTATAACCGGAATATGATATTGCTTCAATTTGTTTATTACGGGTGAAACATTTCCGTTTATGTCATAAATCGTAACTAAATCCGGCTTTAGGCTTAAAAGCAGTTCAAAATCAAGAGAGTTTTCATATCCGATGTCTTTTATTTTTCCCTCCTCTGTCTTTCTTCTTAATTTTTTATTATAAATATATTTTGCTCCCGACAGGCCGACAATTTTATCTGTTTCATTAATAACTTCAACAAAAGCAATGTGCGTGGTGGAAAGACATATTATTTTTTTAATCGGAACTTTT
>CAMZKI010000099.1 GCA_947311125.1 uncultured Chlorobiota bacterium | reverse complement strand
TTTGCATACTTATTGATAATAATATACCGTCAAATAATAAAAATGAAGAAATATAATATTCTTACAATAAATCCCGGTTCAACCTCTACCAAAATAGGCTTATTTCAAAATGAAGACTGTATTTTTGAAATAAACGTAAGCCATAGTCCGAAACAACTTGAACAATACGCAGATATTTGGGATCAATACACTTTCCGTAAAGAAGAAATTCTTAAAGCACTAAATAAAGAAGGTTTTAAACTTTCTGATTTAGATGCCGTTGTAGGAAGAGGAGGGTTAATAAAACCTATTCCGAGCGGAACTTACTATATTGATGAAGAAATGATAAATGATGCTCGTATAGGCTATCAAGGGCAACATGCCTCAAATTTAGGTTGTGTAATAGCATACAGTATAGGTTGGGAATATTCGGTGCCCTCTTTCATTGTAGATCCGCCTGCTGTTGATGATTTAGAACCTGTAGCAAGGATATCCGGGCACAAAGATTTTGAGCGCTCGTCTTTATTGCACGCTTTAAATATTTTTGCTACCGCAAGAGAACATTCAAAATCAGTTAATAAAAAAATAGAAGATTTGAACCTTATAGTTGCTCATCTCGGGGGCGGGATTACGGTTGCAGCTCTTAAAAATGCAAAAGCGATTAACGTAAATCACGGTCTTTACGAAGGTCCGTTTTCTCCCGAACGCAGCGGAAGTTTACCTATGTTTAAAATTCTTGAAAAATGTATATCCGGTAAATATTCCGAAAATGAGCTGAAAAAAATGATTGTGGGTAAAGGCGGTTTGGTTTCTTACTTTAATACTAATGATGCCCGTAATGTTGAAAAAATGGTTGCGGCAGGCTCCGAGAAATATGAACTTGTTTATAAAGCTATGGCATATCAAGTTTCTGAAGAAATAGGAAAAAGAGCAACAAACCTTAAAGGCAAAATTGACGGAATTATTCTTACCGGAGGTTTAGCATATTCTAAAATGCTGACAGAATGGATTAAAGAAAGAGTGGATTTTATTGGAAAAGTTTATATTTATCCCGGAGAAGCAGAGCTTAAGGCATTGGCTCAGGGAGCATTACGAGTGTTAAAAGGAGAGGACAGGGCTAAGCATTATACGCAAAAAATAAAAAAAATAGGAGTCCTGTATTGGGACAATCTGGAAGTTTATGTAAAATCAATTAATGTAATAGAAGAGAAGTTCAGAAAAGCAGGATATATTTTCAGAAAAGAAAGAGATAATAATTTGCAGATAATTTACATAAATTGTAAAAGGGAAGAAGAAAATCTTATGTATGCCGTTGAAAAGTTTAAATCTGAAAAAGTTGATTTGATTTTTTCAATAGGTTCTCCCGTAAGTATGCGAATAGGGCAATATATGAAAAATGAAGATATCCCGATTATTTTTACCGGTATTTACAGTCCTGCTGTTATTTCAGACTTTGAAAAAGAACATAATAAAAATTATTATGCAACTTGTTATGCTCCGGAAATCAAAGATCAATTTGAAAACACTGTGTTAAAATTAGAAAAAAAACTTGACAAAATAGGTGTTCTATACCGAAGGGGCGAACTGCAGGCAGAAATACAATACGATGATATATCAGAATATACACAAAAAAAAGGCATTGAAGCATATAGTTTTGAAATACAAGACTCTGACGACTTTAAAAAAGCAAAAAATTATTTTAAGCGTAACAATGTAAAGTGGGTATATATAGGAACAAGCACTGTTATTGCCGCCTCCGGATATGAGGACTTAAATATAATAACCGGAAGTTTTCCGACTTTATGTATGCTGGAAGATACTGTTTTGAGAGGCGGACTGTCGGGTTACGTTATTCCGTGGAATGATGTAACAGAGACTTCTGTTAAAATTGCGTTGGATATTTTGGATAATAACCCGGTAAAAGACAGGGTTATAAAACCTAACAAAGCAAAACTTTTTGTTAATCGCAAAACAGCCGAAAAATTGAAAATGACAAATGCTTTTGCCGAAATAAAAGATAAAGTTTTTGTATAATACACTAAATTCTAAAGCCAATATTAAAGCATTGACAATCACAGTGTTACTGTTTAAAATTGTAAGCAAAACTTACTTTAATTTGACTGTATGTTTATCAATATCGTAATACGATGACTTGCAAATATGCTGTTTTTTTTGCACCTTGCAGGAATTTTTCAAGTAAATGGTATGAACAGAATATGCAAACTTTTCAATATAAAATACCCGGTTATTCAAGGCGGTATGATATGGTGTTCAGGATGGGAATTAGCTGCTGCGGTCAGTAATGCCGGAGGGCTGGGGCTTATCGGTGCCGGTTCAATGTATCCGGAAGTTCTTAAAGAACATATTCAAAAAACAAAAAAAGCAACCGACAAACCGTTTGGTGTTAATGTTCCCCTGTTATATCCCCAAACGGAAGAAATAATGAAAATTATTATTGACGAAAAAATAAAAGTAGTATTTACTTCTGCGGGAAATCCTAAAACTTGGACAAAATATTTGCAGGAACACGGAATAAAAGTAGCCCATGTCGTTTCAAATTCAAAATTTGCCGAAAAGGCAGATTCAGCAGGTGTTGACGCAATAGTATCCGAAGGCTTTGAAGCCGGCGGGCATAACGGAAGAGAAGAAACAACAACACTCGTTCTCACTCCGTTGGTAAGGTCGGTTACGGCAAAACCGCTCATTGCGGCAGGAGGTATTGCAACAGGCAGAGCTATGTTGGCGGTAATGTTGCTCGGTGCCGATGCCGTACAAATCGGAAGCCGATTCGTTGCTTCTTCTGAAGCCTCTGCGCATAATAAGTTTAAAGAAGAAGTAATAAATGCAGGAGAGGGCGATACTTATCTTGCTCTCAAAAAATTAGTCCCTGTTCGTCTTATCAAAAATAAATTTTGTAAAGATGTTATTGAAGCAGAAAATAAAGGTGCCGACCGTGAAAAATTGTCGGAACTTCTCGGAAGAGCAAGGGCAAAACTCGGAATGTTTGAAGGTGATACAGAAAACGGTGAACTTGAAATCGGGCAGGTATCATCATTAATAAAAGATATTAAGCCCGTAAAAAATATAATTAACGATATTATTCTTGAATATAAAACAGCAAAAGAACAAATTAACCACACAAGATTTAACTTTTAAAAAACTTATGATAAAATTCGAGAAATTTACTTTAGAAAACGGTTTACGGGTGATTTTTCATAAAGATAAAGATACTCCGATTGCAGCAGTCAATATCCTTTACAATGTAGGTTCAAAAGATGAGAACCCCGACAAAACAGGTTTTGCTCACTTGTTTGAACATTTAATGTTCGGAGGCTCGCTTAATATCCCGAATTATGACAAGCCTTTACAAGAAGCCGGTGGAAGCAGTAATGCTTTTACTAACAGCGATATAACTAATTATTACGAAACCTTGCCCAAAGATAATCTCGAAACAGCTCTGTGGCTTGAGTCTGACCGTATGTTGAGCTTAGCTTTTACACAAAAAAGTCTTGATATTCAGAAAAAAGTAGTTATCGAAGAATTTAAACAAAATTACCTGAACAGACCTTACGGTGATTTTTGGCTGCTTATGCGACCTTTGGCATATAAAAATCATCCTTACAGATGGGCGACTATAGGAAAAGAAATATCACATATAGAAAATGCAACATTGCAGGATGTAAAGGACTTTTTTTATAGATATTATGCTCCGGATAATGCAATTTTAAGTATAGCCGGTGATTTTGAGTTAAATTATATTAAAGATGTAGTAAACAAGTGGTTCGGGAGTATTGAAAAAAGAAATATTACTAAAAATAAAATACCGGCAGAGCCGGAACAAACAGAAGCAAGAAAAATAACGGTAAGAAGAAAAGTGCCGATAAATGCTTGGTACAGGGTTTATCATATGTGCGAAAGAAATAATAAAGGATTTTATGCGGCAAATTTACTGTCCGATGTCCTTTCTAACGGAGAATCTTCCCGTTTATATCAAAGCCTGGTTAAGAAAAAGAATATCTTTTCATCTCTTGACGCTTATATTTTAGGTAGTAACGACCCCGGACTGTTTGTTTTCAGCGGAAACATATCAGACGGCATTTCATTTAAAGATGCTGAAAATTCAGTTTATAACGAACTCTTTAATTTAACAGAAAAAGGAATAGACGGCAGAGAACTTCAAAAAGTTAAGAATAAAATAGAATCAAACTTTATTTTTTCGGAAACCGATGTTTTGAATAAAGCTATGAACTTAGCAATATACGAAAATATATCAGATGCCGACTTAATTAATAACGAGCTTGACATTTATAATAATATTTCTGCTGATGATATTATTGAATATGCAGAAAAAATCTTCAAAGAGGAAAACAGCAGTACTGTTTACTATGAAGCTGAAAAGATTTAAAATGTAAATCTCCATACAAGTTTCAGAATCCCGGCACTCGTTTCCGGTTTCAGGAGTTCGACTTGTTTTACAGGTTCATTATAATTTGTATTATAAACCAAATAAATATCCGAACCGACCACAGGTATCCAATGCAAGCGAAAATTAAAGAGCAAAACATCTTCAAGGCTGTTCCACTGTCCGAAAAAGGTAATATTTAATTTTGTATTGAATGCATAATTAATATAATTTGCTAATTCGTGTGTAGTAATATCTCCTTCCGGTAAACTTACGACATTCAGTATGTAGTTTGCATTTATGTTGAAATGCTTGTTTATGTTTATTCCGGTTTCGCTTTCAAACGTCTTTATTTTTCCTGTATAGAAATCGCCCCAATTATAAAACAAGCCTATCCAAAGCCGCCTTGAGTTATTAGTTTCAAATTGTAATTCATTTCTGTACATCCAATATTTACCTCCCGGAATTGTAATATCATCGGTAATCTCAAAGTTTTCGTCTAACCGGTCAAAAAATTGTTTAAAATTAACTTCAAAGCGTTCGCCCGATTTAAAAACAGCACCGAGAGGTCTGGTTTCATTCCATAAACTTTCAAGTTCTCCGGTGCTTAAAGTCCGGTAAATTGTAAATCCCCACGGCTTAAACAGCATTTTTCTTACTCCGTATTTTGTAAAAATTCTGGGTGTAAGTCGAAAATACCAACTGTAAGAACGATAATTTGTTCTCTGCATATAACCTAATTCCGGATTAAATCCTTCCTGCATTGTTGCAATGCTCATATAGTTGTCAATCAGGTCGTTGGGGTAGTCAGAGAAAATCCTGTAAGTCAAAGAATTATCTGATAATTTAAAACTCTCTCCGCTGCCTGCAATACTTGCCGTAAGTATCAGGTTTTTATTTTTCAGGAATTCAGAAGTTTGATAAGACGCATCAAGCCCCAATACCTGATTTGAAACAGTGTTATTTATTTTATTTGTGAAAATTCCTCCTATATATGATTGCTTGCCTATATCATATTTATATCTCAAAACGGTGTTGTTAGTTGCCGATACGGTATCAATTTTTTTCTCTTCTAAATTTACAAAACCTATATTACTTTTACCTGCTTTCCCGAACACTCGGAACCGAAAACGGACAGACAGTACCTATTATCGGAGCCGTAAGATTGTTCGGGAAAGCAGGTAAAAGTAATATAGGTTTTGTAAATTTAGAAGAGAAAAAAATTGATACCGTATCGGCAACTAACAACA
>CAMZKI010000098.1 GCA_947311125.1 uncultured Chlorobiota bacterium | reverse complement strand
GTTCCATTAAAAACTTCCGTTATAATTCCTGCAATTCTAAGGTTTTTCCCTTTTAAGGTTTTTGTTTTTCCTGTTATGTTTTTCCCCGTTTTTTATGTTTTCCCTGATTTTCTTTTCCTTGTTTTTTATGCTCTCACTGTTTTTGTGTTTTCTGATTTTGTTTTCTCGGTTTTTGTTTTCACTTTTTATGTTTTCTTTGTTTTTATGTTTTCCTTGTTTTTGTTTTCCCTTATTTATATTGTGTTTCTTGTTTTCCCTTTTATCATGTTCCGTCTTTTAATCCTTCAATTAAATCTACTTTATATTCGTCTCCTTTTTCGGAATAATATTTTAATGCTTCGTCTTTGGCTATATTTTTTCTGATATAATTATTTTTTTGTTGAGCTAATTCAAGCATTTTTTTCTCTAAAGCCGGAAAATCTTTTTCGCTTATAGTTTTTCCTTTCGGAAGATCAATATCGTAATAAAAACCATTATCGACTGCCGGTCCTACCCAGAGTTTAACACCGGGATATAATGCTTCTATTGCTTCTGCCATAAGATGTGCCGATGAATGCCAAAAGGCATGTTTGCCTTCGTCATCGTCCCATTTGTAAAATACTATTTCTGCATCTTCTTTAACAGGGCGTGTTAAATCGTAAGTTTCTCCGTTTACACCTACGGATAATACTTCTTTTGCCAAGCCATGACTGATACTTTTAGCTATTTCTATGCCTGTAATACCTTTCTCAAATTCTTTGACGGTTTTATCAGGAAACGTAATTTTTATCATAATTTGAATATTTTATGCACAAGTACAAAATGTGTATATATTAAGCGGGCAAAGTTAAAATTGATAATTTAAATATGAAATTGTTTTTTATTTATACAGAAACTTGAACTTTAAAGCCGGCTTTTTTTGCTTTATCTGCGATTGTGTAAAGTTTGTCCGGGATGACTTTTTTTATGTTTGCGGACGGTGTGTCTCGTTCAATTGTGTAAATCATTACTTTTTCAGGTTTTATTTCTTTAAGAAGGTTAATCCATCCCTCAACTTCTTTGTTGCTTGTGTTGTCGACAGATTTACCGTTATAAGTTCCGGTAATAAACATTGTTTGTACAGTTAGTTTTCCGTTAAATAACTTTAAATTTTCAGTTAGTTTGCTGACTGTAAATCCGGCAGGCGGGTTGTTTATTAATTTTAGGGTTGCATCATTGGCAGAATCAAGTTTTAAAATATTTTCATCAACTTTATTAAGAGCTTTAAAAACTGTTTTTTTACGGATTAAGGTTGAATTTGAAAGTACTGCAATTTCGGCTTCGGGAAAATATTTGTTTCTCAGCTCAACCGTATCGTCTATTATTCCTTCAAAGTCAGGATGCATAGTGGGTTCGCCGTTGCCTGCAAAAGTTATAACGTCGGGAGGGTTGTTTTCGGACTTCATTTTGTTTAAAACTTCTTCTAATCTTTGCTTTACCTCTGTTCTGTCGTGAAATTTTTTTCCTTTGAACTTATTTTTGTAAGTTCTGCCGCATTCGCAGTAGATGCAGTCAAAATTACAATATTTATAATCTAAAGGTAACAGGTTTATGCCCAGAGATACTCCGAGTCTTCGGCTTTTTACCGGGCCGAAAATAATTTTATCAAATAAAAATACAGGCATTGGTTTTTGCGGGCAAATGTAAAAAAAAAGAGACACTTTTACAGCATCTCTTTTTCTTCTTTTTTCAAGTGTAAGTTTTAAATTACTGAATTAATGTTTAATTTATATACTGATTAGGTTTCAATTGTTATTGCAAACATAAAAAGGATTTGTATTTTTCTGTTTTTTGATTGACGAAATATATAAATTACTTGATTAGGTGTTTTTTTCTTTATATAAGATTATTTTCCGGTAAAGTCAGGTTTACGTTTATTCATAAAAGCATCGGTTCCTTCTTTAAAGTCTTCAGTTCCGAAACATTTTCCGAATTCTTCAACTTCTGTTTTAAAACCGTCAATGCCGTCGGTAAAAAAAGCATCAACACAGCGAATAACACCTGCTACTGCCACAGGAGACTGCTGTAATATTGTTTTCATAATATCTTCGGATTTAGATATCAGTTCTTTTTGCGGAACGACGTAATTTACCAGACCTAATTTCAAAGCTTCATCGGCTTTTATCATAGCACCCGTCATAAGCAGTTCGATAGCCTTGCCTTTGCCTATAAGTTGTGTAAGGCGTTGGGTTCCTGCATATCCTGGAGTAACGCCCAGGCTTACTTCCGGCTGACCGAAACGTGCATTGTCGGATGCAATACGTATGTGACAAGCCATTGCCAGTTCTAAACCTCCTCCGAGAGCAAAGCCGTTTACGGCAGCAATAATTGGTTTTTTAAATATTTCTGCTTTTTTGAATATTCGTTGCCCGTTAGCTGACAGTTCTTTGCCTTGTTCTACGGTGAAATGTGCAAATTCTTTTATATCGGCTCCTGCCGCGAATGCTTTTTCTCCGCTTCCTGTTATTATGAGCCCTTTTATTTCATCGTTATTTTCAGCATCGTTTAAGATTGCCTCAAATTCTGAGAATACAGCTTTGTTAAGAGCATTTAACTGTTTCGGACGGTTAAGGGTTACATATAAAATACCGTCTTTAATTTCCGTAAGAATATTTTTATAATCCATTGTATTAAGTTAAATAGTTTGAGTATTTAATTTTGCATTTTAAATTGCAGGTTTATAGGGTATTGTGAATATAAACTCAGCACCTTTTCCTACTTCGGATTTTACTCGAATATCTCCGTTGAGTAAATTTGTGCATGCTTTTGCAATAGCCAAACCTAATCCTGTTCCTCCGTATTTTTTCTCCGTAGATTCATTTGCTTGTATTAATCGTTCAAAAATGTTGTTTAATTGAGACTTAGGTATTCCTATACCCGAATCTTTAACTGAAAATTCCAGCATTGAATCTTTATTCAGCACATATGATATCTCAATACGTCCTTTATCCGTAAATTTAACGGCATTTCCTATGAGGTTTATTAAAATTTGTCTCAGCCTCATAGCATCGGTAAGTATAATATCCTGTCCGTCATTAAAGCCTTTGGTTAAAATTATTTTTATATTTTCTTTGTTTTCTTTTATGAGGTTAAGGGTAAAAAAGTCTTTCAATTCATTTAAGAGATAATTCAAATTGCATTTTGATTCTTCACATTTTATTTGGTTTGATTCTAATTTTGAGATATCAATAATATCATTAATTAAATTCAAAAGATGTTTTCCGCTGTTTTCAATTATTTGAATATACTCTTTTTGTTTGTTGCTTAGTTCTGTAGTTTTTAATATTTCGGTAAATCCGAGAACAGCATTCATCGGAGTTCTGATTTCGTGAGACATATTAGACAAAAAAGCCGATTTTAAACGATTACTTTCTTCTGCTTTTTCTTTTGATAATTTAATCTGTTCGTTTTGCAGGCGAATTATTTGGGCTCTCTCAGATAATTCTTTATTTTTTTGTTCTTCGCTGACAATTTTTCGGTGCAGTTCTGCTATTGCCCGTTGTATAAAGTCTGTATAAACATAGCTGAAGATAAAAACTACTATTACTGAAAGAATAAAAACCCCCAAACCTACTGCTGCCGATTCTGTAATTTCCTGCGGGAATGAGTCCTTTTTCAAAATAAAAGCCGAGATTGATGCCGCCATAACTAAAATAGTGTTGACAACAATAATCCATCTTGAAGAAAATAAGGGTGTAAATATTAAGAATACTAATAATAAGTAGAATTCATCGTACATAAAGTTCATAGGAATATCGCCGGAGTAATTAAAAAATATCGATGATATTTCAAAAAGTATTAAGAAAGCAGATAAAAAATCGGCAACAATTTTATGCATGCCATTTCTGACAAGCACTAAACAGCCAATAAATACAACAAGAAAAGTAAATTGCACGTAAAGAGACGAATATGTTCCTGCAGCATAGGTTTTTATCATAAACAATCCTAATAACAGTATGCCCAGTATTAAAAAATTGACAAGAGACCAGGCTCTGAAATGTTCTGCTTCGGACTTAAAATCTGTTTCTTTTATAAAATAATCATCAATTAATTTTCCGGGTCCTTTTTTTATCATTATTATAAATATTTTTACAGTCTTCAAATATAAGTAATTATTTTGCAATTTTAATATTTTATGTTTTATACAAAGCAAAAAATGTTTTGGCGGCTGACTAATTGTCATTAAGTTTTATTTGTATTATTTTTGTATGTATAGTTCGGAAATAAAAGAGAATATATGGATGCCAATATATATACGGAGTATAAAGAAATTTGTAAATTTATAACGGATAATAAACTTTCAAATGCTTTTTTGTCTCTGTCGGAAATAATTAAGAAGCTTAACTCTCAAAAATTAAAGATTTCTTTTGAGAACGTAAAAGAAACGTACAGTTATTTTTTGGAGTATAATCTTAAAGGTGTTGAAGATCCTGAGCGTGAAAAAATTTATAAAAGTGTTCAGAAAAAGTTATATGAGATTGCTGATACCGTTAAATCAGAATATTTGTTAAAACTTGCCCGCAGAAACAAACTGTCTGCACAAAAACAACTTCTTAACGAGCAAATTAAAGATAATAAAATAACTCCTGCAACGGAACTTATTGATTTGGTAAACTGTAACTTATCACCCGAAAATGAAGAGAGAAAGCTCAAGTTGCATAAACTTTTCTTTATTCTGTGGCTTTCTGATTATCTTGGTGAAGAGGATTATTCGGTTATAAAAAAATATTCGGCATCAGGGAAGTTGTATTATCACGAATCGAGTGTTATAGTCAGTGCCCTTACGATAAGTTTGCTGCGTCATTTTGACGAAATGAAGTTTTACGCACTTTTTGATTTTTATGATGCCGACAAACCTGGTGTTTGGAACAGGGCTTTGGTCGGAATACTTTTGGTATCATACATATACGATAAAAGATTGTATCTTTATCCTAATTTAATTGCTAAGCTTCATTCTGTAAGTAAAGATGAGGGGATTTCTAAGCACACGGAAGAGATTATATATCAAATTATTCGCTCAAGAGAGACTGAAAAATTGTCAAAAAAGTTGCAAGACGAAATTATTCCGGAGATGCAAAAATTTCGTCCGAAAATTCAGGATAAATTAAATTTAGACGACATAATTTCCGAAGGACTTACAGAAGATTTAAATCCTGATTGGGAGGAAATATTTGATGATGCTCCGGAGTTGTTAGATAAAATGGCGGATTTTTCTAAAATGCAGATGGAGGGTTCTGATGTTTTTATGAGTGCTTTCGCTCAATTTAAAAATTTTCCGTTTTTCAGGCAAACCGCCAATTGGTTTATGCCGTTTTATCCGGAAAATTCGGATATAAAAAATATTTTTTCTGATACAGAAGACGATTTTGATTTTAAAACGTTTGTTGAAGGGCTTGAACGTTCCGCTTTTATTTGTAATTCAGATAAATATTCTTTTTGTTTCAATATAGGAATGATGCCTGCAGCTCAAAAAAAGATGATTACGGAACTTTTTAAACAAGAAAGTAAGCAAATGCAGGAAATTACGGATGAAGATAAATTGCTGAATAAAGAAACTGAGGACAAGCATATTTTTATTCAATATATTCAGGATTTATACAGATTTTTTAAGTTGCACCCCTTAAAAAATGATATTGAAGATATTTTTGAAACAGATTTAGACATACACAATACCGAATTATACAGTATTTTAGTAAAAGATGAAAAAGTTGCTGAGAAGATTGCTGAACTTAATTTCAAAAAGGGGTTTTATGCCGATGCAGCCGAAATATTAGAAAAACTGAAATTTGATGATCTGAAAAAAGAAGCAAAACGTTTTGAAAAAACAGGTTTTTGTTATCAGAAAATTAAAAATTACAAAAAAGCTTTAGATTTTTACAAAAAAGCTGAGATAATAAGAGATTCTTCAATTTGGCTGATTAAAAAAATAGCTTTTTGTAATCGTAAGCTGCAAAATTTTGAAGAAGCTCTGAAATACTATCTGCAGGCAGAAAAAGAAGACGAAGAAAATCTTCAGATTCAGGCAAACATAGGGCATTGCTACTTAGCTTCGGGAGACTATGAAAATGCCTTAAAAAAATATTTCAAGGTTGAGTATTATGAGCCCGATAATAAGACTGTTATGCGACCTTTGGCTTGGTGCTCGTTTGTTGTCGGCAAATTTGATACAGCCGAGTCTTATTATAAAAAACTTTTAAAAGAAAATCCTACGGCTTATGATTTTATAAATTACGGGCATTTACTTATTTCGCAAAAAAAGAATGCGGAAGCTGCAGAAATGTATGTGAAAGCTGCCGAAAAAGGAAATATTAGAACTGTGGAAGACTCAATAGAAGAAGATAAAGATATTTTAAAAAAATACGGACTTACCGATGATAAAATAAACCTGTTAATTGATTATATAAAAATTAAAACTTTGTAAGTGCGAAGCCTTGCCTGCCGAAAAAAAGAACACTTGTTCTTAATTTCCTGAATTTAAATTTTACCACCCGTGGCTTAATATTTCGCCGTCTTTCATTTCCATTGTTCTTGTTGATTTGTCGGAAAAATCTTTGTCGTGTGTAACGGCAATAATGGTTTGTCCGTAATCTGTCGCTAATTTTCTGAAAATATCAATTACGATATTCGTATTTTTACTGTCCAGATTTCCGGTAGGTTCATCACACATAATTATTTTGGGGTCGTTGATTAATGCTCTTGCAATTGCAACCCGTTGCTGCTGACCGCCGGATATTTTTGATGCTTGTTTGTGTGCCTGTTCTTTTATTCCGAGAAGTTCAAGTTTTTCATACGCTCTTTGTTCTACTTCTTCATAGGAATATTTATTTAATTTAAGAGCCGGTATCATAACATTTTTAAGGCAGGTAAATTCCGGAAGGAGGTAGTGAAATTGAAAAACAAAACCTATATGTTTGTTTCGTATATCGGCAAGATAATCGCTTTTTTTACCTGTAACTTTTTCTCCGGAAATGAAGAGCTCGCCTTCATAATCGGTGTCCATAGTAGAAAGGATATACATCATTGTTGTTTTTCCGCAGCCCGACTTTCCTACTACCGAAAGAAATTCGCCTTCGTAAACTTTAAACGAAATTGATTTAAGAGCTTGGAATTTTACCGGTTCGTAATAATATTTTACGAGATTTTCGGCTTTCAGTATTATTTGTTTGTCTTTGTTCATTACCTTTTAAATATTTCTATGGGGTCAACCTTTGCTGCATTGCGTGCCGGAATAAAACCGGCTGCAAGTGTTATAAACATTCCTATTATTGCTCCGGATATGTAAACGTTTTTTTCAAAATCAATGGGAAAATAGCCGACATCGCCGCCTATATAAACTTTGCTCAAAAAATGTATTAGAACCGTTGCGACAAGTAAGCCGAAAATTGTTCCCGTTATTCCTATTATCAGTGTTTCTTTTATAAAAATATTCATAACGTCTTTTCCTGAAAAACCGGTTGCTTTTAAAATTGCTATATCGTTCATTTTTTCATTAATTGTCATATTAATAATATTGTAAATGCCGAATGCGGCAACCAATAAAATGGCAAATGAAATGGAGCCGAACATTACTTTTCTGGTTTGTTTTTTTGCCATTGTAGATTCGTTTGCCGACTGCCAATCTTCTGCTTTATAGCCGGTTAATGCCGAAAATTTTTCGGAATATGCAGGTGCATTATCGGGGTTTGTAATATTGACATATATATCGGTAACATAGCTCGAACTTTGTTTCAGAAGTTGTTGAGCAACAGCCAGATTAATGTATGATTTTGTATCGTCAATCGAAGAATTGCTTGTTTTAAAAATACCTACAACCTTTAAAACTTTTCCGACACCTATTGATGATATTATACTTATGTAATCGTTTACTCTGATATTTAATTTATCTGCTATTCCTACACCTAAAATAATACCGTTAGGATTACTTTGAAGGTCTTTTATGTCTCCGGCAAGCATTGTCGATTTAATATCGAACATATTGTTTGCTTCAATAATATCCACACCGGAAGCAATTCCGTTTATTTGAGATTTCCCGTTGTTGTAAAATATATTTACGGAAATTTGCCTTGTAACATTTACTACATCTTTCTGCGATTTTAAATCGGAAATTATTTTGTCGGGATTAATTAATGTGTTTGACAAATTTGAAATTTTAGGATTTATGATAATCGGCAGTAGCGAAGTTTCTTCTTTCGGAATAAGAGGTTGGCAAATTTCATCTTCCTGATAAATTCTTAAATGCGGAACAGATTTAAAAATACTTTCATCGGAATCTTTATTGAAACCCACGACCAAAGATATCATAAAAATAAATATCCCTATACCTACGGTAACTCCCATAGATGCAATTACAGTCTGCTTTTTTCTTGTAAGCAGGTGTGTTAAAGCAATATCTGTATTTACGTTAAATTTCATTTATTTTGAATTTACGGGTAATAAAACAGATTTTTCTGTTAAACCGTCTGTTACTTCAACCCAATTGTTTGATATAAAACCGGTTTTTATTATTTTTTCGCCTGAATCTTTCAGCATTACTTTATTTCCGTAGCCGAGATAATCGCGCGGAATAACGAGAACATTTTTTTTGTTTTCGATAATGATATTGCTTTGCAGTTGTGTCCCGGAGACTTTAAAATCTAATGAATCTTTGAATTCGGCTTTACAATAAAAAGATTGGTTTTTTTCGTCAAAAGAAGGGTATATTTCCGTTATTACGGCATCGTATAATTTGCCTTTGTTTGTATTTAACTCAATTACAGCTTTTTGATTCAGTTTAATTTTTGAAATATTGCTTTCGTCAACGTTAAGCAGAGCATAAATATTATCCGGACTTCCGATTACGGCAATGATATCTCCTTTTCTGACATAATCGCCGATTTCTTTATTTTTTTTATACACTTTACCTCCTATAACGGCTTTAATTTTATTGTAATTTTCAAGAATTGTGTTTATGTTTTTTTGTGTTTTTTGAATTATGAGTTGTTGGTCTGCTTGTTGTTTCAGAAGTCTGTAATTTTCTTTTGCCGCTTCATAATTTGTTTTTGAGCTTTGGTATGCCAGCATAATATTTTCGTATTCCGACTCGGAAACACTTTTTAATTCGAGAAGTTTTTTATATCGGTCGGCTTGCTTTTTGTCTGTTTTTAATTTTTGTTCGGCTAATTCAAGATTTGTTTTTGCTTGTTTTAATGCCGGAGCATCGGGTTGTGCATTTTGCAGTGCAATTTTGTATAAATCATCAGCTCCCGCAGCATTAACGGTATTTTGTTTATTGTCAATTACTGCCAGTAATTGTTCTTTTTTTACAATATCGCCTTCTTCAAAATTAAGTTCTGTTATGTATCCTTCGGTCAATGAAGTAAGGTTATATTGGTTATCGGGCACGAGAACACCGGATGCAAAAACGGTTTCGGTTATGTCTTTTCTTTCCGGATTTATTTCTTTTTTGTTTTTGTTGCAAGCACTTGTAAGAATTAAGATTCCCGTTAAAAATATTATTGTCGTATAGGTTTTCATATCTTTTAAAATATATATTGTATTTTGAAATTTGCTTTATTTTATCTTGTTGTTGATATCTATTTTTGCTTTTGAGTATAACACTTCCGCAAGAGCATTGCTGTAGTTTAACCGGCTTATAAGCATATCGTTATAAGCCGTCAACAACCTGTCGGGCGGAAGAACGGAATTATTAAATTGATTTAATGCCAAGTAATAATTTTGTTCTTTAAGTTTGTATATTTTTTCAGTTGAGATATATTGTGAATATGCTTTTTTATAATCAAGAATCAGTTGTTTATTTTCTGCATCATTCTGTATTTTTGCCTGTTCGGCATTTTGCAGAGATATTGTTTTGTTTATTTTCGCTGTTTGGGTTTGTGTATAAGCAGTTATGCTCGGAAAAGGCAAACTTATTTTCAAACCTATATATCTCGGAGTTATCCAATTTCTGTCGGGGTCAAAAAATTGAACGTTACTGTTTTGCTGCCAAGCGTTATAAGAGACAAGCGATACAACGGGAAGCTGCATAAATTTTGTTTTTCTTACTTCGGCTTCGGCTAACTCAATATTTAGCAGAGCTTGTCTGTATTTTAAGTCGTTTTGAGTTTCCGGATTATCAATATATTCTGTGCCATAATCGGGTTGTTCATTAACGGTTAAGTTTGTTTTTTCGGGAATGTCGCAAAGTATTTTAAGACTGTAATACTGTTTTTCCAGCGTAACTTTCAATTGTTGCAGTTTATCGGCTGTAATAATTTTATTAACTTTTGCATCGTTAAGGTCTTGTAAACGTATAATACCGTTATCATATTTGTTTTGCATATTCGATAAAAGAGAGTCTGCCGTAAGCAAGGTTTTTTCCGTGATTTTAATTTGATCTTGTAATGAAACAATATTATAATAGCTTGCCGCAATTGATTCAAACAGAGCTTTTTTAACAGTTTTGTTATTTATGCCCGTAAGTTCGTAATTTATGTTTGCACTTTTCAGTTTTGCCCAACTTTCGGGGTTTATGATGTCTATTTGAGGAGTTATATTAAGATTTGAGATGTATTTTTGCCCCGTTGTTACTTCTTTAAATGTGCCGGGAGTTCCTCCGAATGCTTCTGCCGGAAGGTAGGTAACGGGCAATTCCAAATTGTCGGTCATATTAAAACTTGTCTGCATTTTGAAATTTATAAGCCCTGTTTTTGCGGATATTTTTTGCCATTTTGCCGTAAGAGACAGTTGCTCGCTTTTTTTTATTGATATACTGGTTTCTTCAGCATAAGTAAGAAGACGGTCGAGATTTTCAAAAAGTAAATTTTCTTGTGCAGTTAAAATATTCAGACTTAACAAAAGCCCTGCACTTATAAGAATTATTTGCTTCATATTGTTGTTTTAGAAGTTTGGTAAGATATTATATAAGACACAGAATTTATGTAATACTTTCGGTAAAAAACTTTATTTTATTCTTTAAAAAAGATTTTTTTGATAATTTTTCAAATAAAAATATTACGATAACAGCAAGAATAATACCGACAATAATGTCAATAATATAATGATGAGATGAATATACGGCAGAAAACCAAATCCCCATCATAAAAATTACAAACAGCCAATTTATTTTTTTCAGTCCTTTTTTCAGCCCGAAATATAAAACTATAAGCGGATATGTTGCGTGTAATGACGGCATTGCAGCCAATACATTGGCGTTTTTGTTGTATATTCCTTCAAATACAGGAACTCCGATAAGCTCATCGAAACGAGCAAGTCCGGCTCTGTTTCCGGGCACACCGATTTTTAAATCAAATCCGTATATTTGAACATACCAGGGCGGAGCTGCGGGATATATGTAATAAATTATAAACCCGGCAATATTTACAAATAAAAAAACAAGTGAGAATTTAATAAACAGTTCTTTGTTTTTTATGAAAAGATAAACAGCAAAGGCAAAGGGAACCGGTACCCAATTGATGTAAAAAAAACCGGAAAGAAAATCGAGAACGGAGTTGTGATGAATTAAAAAATATTCGTTAGGTGTAAGCAGTGTGTTTCCTGAAAAAATACCGAATAATGATTTTTCAAGCTCATAGGGTTGCTTGATATGAACCGTTGATACTTCATAATTCGGAATAATTCGCATAGAATCGTAAATAATCCAATAAATAATCCAAACAGAAAAACCGAGAATAAATTTACGTGATTTTTCGTGTATGTAATATGTCGAAAGCCACAGAACAATAAGAAACCAATGTTCGGTTTTCATTCCTCCGACAATTAAATTCCATACTATATAAGAAATAACCAAAAGGGTATTGACAAATATGTTTTTTTTTGTAAAACGTTTAAACTTCATTTTCTAATCTTCAGTAATTACGGATTAATCATTTTTTCATAAGTTTTTTTGCCGGTTTTAATATCTTTACCGAACAGCTCTATATACTTTACATCGGGCCAAACACTTGAATTGTCGGCAAAAATGTAGAGGTGGTCTAAGATTGACATTTTGTTGTTAATTTTTGTAAAAACAACGGCTTTGAAAGGTGCTGTTTGTTTCAATAAAAGTTCTTTTTTATCGGTAGCCGACAGCTTTAACTTGAAAAAGTCAGGATTCGATTTTAATCTTTCACATTTTTCCCCGAATGCAAATTTTTTCTCAATTAATCTGAGTTCCATTCTTTGTCCTTTTTCTTCATATCTTAGCCAATATACATCAACAGGGTCGTTTTCAATTAAATTTCCGTTTTTGTCAAAATTGGCATCATAAATAATTGTGTTTTTGTTATGATTTCTTTGGACATAAAACAGATGATTTTTTGTTTTATCGGGGACAGGATAATCTTTCGGTTGTGCAAAAGAACTTAAAGCTGCTGCGAGTAACAGTAGTGTAACAGTATATTTCATAAAAATTAAATTATAACAGATTGTTTTTTTTATATTGGGAAATTGTTTCTTTTATGCCTTTTTCCAATTCGTATTCCGGTTTAAAACCGAAATCTTTTACTAAATCGGAGCTGTCGCATTGCCAATTTAGGGCACTTATTATTTTAAATTTTTCAGGATTTAATGTTGCAGGTTTCCCTAAAATACAGGAAATTTTTCCTGATATGTTTGCCAAAATTTTCACAAACCATTTAGGAAAAACAATTTGCAGTGTTTTTTTGCCGAGTTCTTTTTTTACGATTTTGTTAAATTCTTCCGTTGTGTATTTTCGCAGGTCGGAAACAAAATATGATTTACCGGAAATTCCGGATTCCGAAGCATCAAAGATTACTCGTGCAAGATCTTTAACATAAATGAAAGAAACTGTTTGTTTTTTTGTTCCGATATAAGTTTCCAAACCGTTTTTTATGCTTTTGTACGCAAGATAATAGTCTTTTTCTCTCGGACCGTAAACACCTGTCGGTCTTATAATTAGGTATTTAAAATTCGGCAATCTTTTAATGTAATTTTCGGCTTTAAGTTTGCTTTTTCCGTAAAGAGTTACGGGATTTGGTTTGTCCGTAATTTTTATGGGTTGCATTGTTTTTTCATTACCCGGACCGTATGCATCTAAACTGCTTATGTAAATAAATTTTTCCGGTTTTTTATTGCTTTCCGAAAATGCTTCAATAAGATTTTTGTGTATTGAAAATTTACCGTATTAAATTCTTCGTTTTTACAGGTTTTTGTTAGCCCTGCATTATGAATTACACAGTCAAATTTTTCTGTTTCCGAGAATTTTTGTTTCAATGTATCTTTGTCGGACAATTCGGTTTCAAAAAACTTTATGCGGGAATCTGTTAAATATTTCCGGCTGCTTGAACTTCTTACTCCGGCATATACTTCGTAATTCCTTTTTAAAGCTTCTTCAACAAGGAAACTTCCGATAAAACCGCTTGCTCCGGTTATAAGAATTTTTTTCATTATATTTTATTAAAAATGTTTAATGTAAATTCTTCTTCTTAAATGTTGTCGAGTATCATAAGCATCAAATAATTGGTGCGAGTCTTTATTATCTTCTAAAATATGACTTGTAATTGCGATTTTTATGCCGTTATCAATATATGCCTGCATCATTTTGTTATAAAAAATCGAAACAACACCTTTTTTCCGGTAGTCCTTTTTTACGCCTTGCAACAGCATATCAACCGTGTCGTTTTTTTTCAGAGCTTTTAAAATATGAATAAATCCGAAAGGGAATAATTTTCCTTTTGCTTTTTGCAGAGCTTTTGATAAAGATAATACAGAAATACCGAAGCCGACTACCTCATCGTTTTTGTCTAAAACAAAACAAACGTATTTTGTATCTATCATTGAGAAATAATCGTTTGTATATTTTTTAATTTGCTTGTCGGTTAAAGGAACATATCCGTATAAATCTGCAAATGCCTCATTTAAAGTATAAAACATACTTTTTGCATAGGGTAAAATATCTTTCGGTTTTTTGGCGTCTAATATTCGTAAATTATATTTTCTCAGTACCAAATCGGATATTCGTTTTACCCTTTCGGGAACTTTATTCGGAACTTTAATTTCGTGTTGTATCCAATCAACATCTTTGGCGTATCCGAGTTTTTCGAGATGCTCGGGATAATACGGATAATTATACAATGTAGCTTGTGTTCCGATTTCATCAAAACCTTCAACAAGCATTCCTTCTAAATCCATATCCGTAAAACCGAGCGGACCGTGAACGGCTTCGACATTAAATTTTTTTGCCCAGTTTTCAACTGTTTTTATAAGAGCTTTTGAAACTTCGATGTCGTCAATAAAATCTATCCAACCGAAACGCACATAATTTTCTTTCCAAATTTCATTTGATTTTTTATTTAAAATGCCGGCAATTCTTCCGACTATTTTATCGTTTTTGTATGCCAGCCAATATTTTGCTTCGCAATATTCAAAAGCAGGATTTTTTTCGGGAACTAAACTTCCTTTTTCGTACATATGAAGTTGGGGGACTCTGTATTTATTTCCCTTATATAATTTGTCCGGAAATGCAATGAATTTGTTGAGATCGGATTTTGTTTTTACCTCTTTTATTTTAATATTTTCCATAACTGAATAGTTTTAATTTATGCAAGTTGTGCAGTTGTTTTACTTTGGATTAATTTTCTGCATTCTGTAAGTTTTTCAACGGCAATATCAATTTGTTCTTTTGTATGTGTCGCCATTAAAGAAAATCTTAAAATTCCTTTATTTTTTTCAACCGCAGGGTGTACAACGGGATTTACGTATATCCCCTTTTTAATCAACATTGCGGCATAGGTAAATGTATTCATATCTTCTCCGGTAAAAATCGGAATGATAGGAGTAGTGCTTTGTCCGATATCAAAATTATCTTGTTTTAAGCATTTTTTTGCATATTCGGTATTTTTCCAGACTTGTTCAATTCTTTCGGGTTCAGATTTTATAATTTCAAGAGCTTTAAGCACCGTTGCGGCAGATGCCGGCGGAATTCCCGCACTGAACAGTAATGCCCGGGCATTATGTTTTATGTAATTTACGGTGTCAAAATCCGATGCGATAAATCCTCCTAAGGAAGCCAGAGATTTGCTGAATGTTCCCATTATAATATCGGTTTTGTCGATAAGATTGAAATGGGATGCCGTACCGGAGCCGTTTTTACCCATAACTCCTAATCCGTGTGCATCATCAAGCATTACGGAGGCATTGTATTTATCGGCAAGTTTAATGATTTTATCAAGAGGGGCAAGGTCTCCTTCCATACTGAAAACACCGTCGGTAATTATAACCGTTATTTTATCCTTTTCGGTTCTTTGAAGTGCTTTTTCAAGCGACTCCATATCGTTATGTTTATACTTAAATGTTTTTGCATACGCCAATCGGGTTCCTTCGATAATTGAAGCGTGAGCTTTTTCGTCAATTATAAGAAAATCGTTTCGTCCGACAAGACTCGGTATTGTGCCCACATTTGCCTGAAATCCCGTGCTGAAAACAGTTGCTGCGGGTTTGTTTACAAATTCGGCAAGTTTATTTTCAAGTTTGTCGTGTAAATCAAGGTTTCCGTTCATTAAGCGTGAGCCGGATGCCCCGGTTCCGTATTTTTTCAGAGCTTCTTTTGACGCTTCAATAAGTTTAGGGTGGTTTGTGAGCCCGAGATAGCTGTTTGAGCCGAACATTAAAATCTTTTTTCCGTTCATATACACTTCTGTGTTTTGACCGGATTCAAGAGAATGGTAGAAAGGATAAATTTCTTTTTCCTTGAAAATTTGCGGCAAATTATACCCTGAAATTTTTTTCTGTAATGGTTTCATTTTAATTTCATTTGTTTATTAAAAATCAAATTTAAATCGTGCTCTTATGCCGTATTCGGAAACGTTTGGATTTTGCAGATAGGTTACTCTTTTAATAACATCGATTCTGAAAAATTTGAATATATTTCCTATTCCGGCACTTAATTCAATATAAGGTTTATTTGTGAGCGTATATGTTGTTATATTTCCGTTTTCGTCTGTCGGGAATTTCATTAATCCGGGTGTTACGAAAGGGTTGTTTTTGTCTGAAACTTTTCCGTAAATTCCTTTTACTGAAATTATTTCCCTCCATTTTAATCTTTTGAGTAACGGTATTTTGTTGAAAAAGAACCCGTAAAAGTGGTGTTCGGCAAAGACAGAAACGTATTCATCGCTTACAAATTCGAGGAAATTCATCATATTGTAAGAATGTAACTGGTATGCGTAAGTTTGATTTGCCCTGTGAACAAAAAGCAGAGGAAAAGGTATTTCGGAGCCGAATATTTTTCCGGCTTCTACTTCAAGATTTGTAAAGCCCAGCGGTGCCGTATGTATTCTTTTAAACAGGTTGAAAGATAATTTTCCGTATGTAAAATCGGCATTTCGCAGTGCTTCTAATCCCTGAGTGTAAGATAGTTGCATTATCGGATATTTGCCGAGAATCGGTGTCCGGTAATTGTATCCCTGAATGTATTTTTCGTTGGGCGCAAACCGAATTGTTCCGGTAATTTCGCTTGTAGTAATTGAGTTTATTGACCGGTCGTCATAGTCAAAATGCAGAGTTCCTCCGGGTTCTTGGGTTAAACGTTTTAAATTAAGTGTTGTGGAAAATCCGTTTTTCCAGTCTCTGAAATGTTCTATTTTAAACATTTCATAGTATAAAATCTTATCGGCTACACCTCTTTTAAATGATAAAAGAAAGTTGTCTTCGTTTATAAACTGCATTTCCATACCCGGGAAATTGGTTTCGACTTGGTACATTGCCGATATTGTATGACGCGGAGAAGTAGATTTTATCGGATTTTTATTTAACGACCATATTGCACTGCCTGAATATTTGTATTTTTTATCCTTAAAGCCATACATAATATAACCGTCTAATCTGAATGTTTTGCTGAATTTATCACTTGTTCTTCCGCCTATTCTTAACCTGAAACCTTCTACATCGTTAAAACTGTAAAATGTATTAACGGGACCTACATTTATTTTTCCGAAATTCCAATATCCGGCAACGAGCAGTGTTAATACATCCATTGTTCTTTTAAAAGCGGGCATATGTTGCACGCTGTCAACCATTTTGTATATATTTTCTTCCTGTTCGGACAATTTTGTCAGTCTGTTTTCTTCCCAAAAGCTTTCGTCTTTTTTATCGTAATTTTCATCTCTTATTGTTTTTTCAAGTCCGGAATATATTTTTTCGTCTCTTTTTTTGTTTAATATGTAGTTATCGTAATAAACAGAGCGTTTTCCGAACATTCCTGCACCTTTTTTCCCGATATTAAAATCAATTACCAGCTCATCTTTTTTAAGCATCCAATATTTATTATCTATAAAATCAAATTCTTGATTTATTACGAGGTCGGCCACAAAGTTTAGGTTTATTCCATCAGCTATTCTCATTTCTGCTTTTATTACGGTATAATTTCCGTCGTTTGTGATATACAGGTTGCCGACAAAAGCAAAGTCTAATTTATTCCTTGGCTGAAAAGCCAGTTTAATGCAAGAGCGATTGTTGACTTCAACCGTGTCCATTATTCTGAATTTATATATTACCGGAGAAACGGCAGAGAGCGGGCTGACAAATTGATTAGTAAGCAATGTAATATTGTTGTCATAAATATTTATATCCTGATACAAATAGTCAACCATCATATCGGTTCCTTCGCTGTCTATATATTCAGAATAATGGACACGGTTGAAGTCAACAATCGCTCTTGCATTAAACTGGCTTTTCAGCCAAGGAATAAATTAGACTTTGCTTTTGTCGGCAACCTGTATATCACAAACGACGGAAATTATACCGT
>CAMZKI010000097.1 GCA_947311125.1 uncultured Chlorobiota bacterium | reverse complement strand
TTCCGTTATACGGAATATAGGGTCCTTCGTCAAATTTATAATAGATGGTTTTTACACCGGATTTTGCATCGGAAGCATTAAGATAAATTTTTGTATTTAAGGCAATTATACTTCTTTCTAAATCAATATTCGTAATATTGTGAAAAGTTTCGGGTGCATCTTCGTCAATAAAGAATTTTATCGTATTTTTTTTAGCATCTTCAACATTTCCGACTTTATCAACTGCGTAATATTTCAGTTCGCAGGAAACATCATCCGGATTCGGAATTATTTCGTGTTCGTACTTTTGATATGGTTTTGAATTTACGGAATAGTATATATTTTCGACACCCGAACCGGCATCTTCGGAAGTTATCTTGATTTTTAACCCTTTTCCGTAATAAGTTTTACCGTCGAAAACATATTTTTTCGCTCCGCTGAAGTTTATTTTTGAAGCAGGAGGCATTCCGTCGGCATATACTTCCCATAAAATTTCAATATGCGGATAAACGGTTTTTTTCGTTGCAGTATCTACGGCATAATGTGTTCGCATATAATTTATACCTTCGGTATCAAAATAAAAGGGATTTGTGTATTTTGCACTTATTTTACTGTTGAGTAAATTTCCTTTGCCGTCGGGTGTTGATGAAAGATGCAGATAAACGGGAACACTTTTATTCCAATACAATAAACCCGTTGAATCTTCATAAGATTTTTTTTCGGCGGCAAGCTGATTTTGTGAATATCCGTAAAATACACAACTAAGCAATATTGCCGTTACTAAATATTTTATTCTTTTCATTTTATATGAGTTTTTTAAAATTTTATTCCTACAATTACAATATCGTCAACTTGTTCGTTTTCTCCTTTCCAATCTTCATAAAATTTGAGGAGTTGTTTTTTTTGTCGACCGGGTTCTGCTTTATGATTTAATTTCAATAGTTCATAAAACTTTCTTGTTCCCAATTTTCTTGATTTATTACCGCCTACTTGGTCTTGAAATCCGTCGGAAAAGATATATACATCTGTATCAGGTTCAATATTAAATTCATGTGTGTTATACATTTCAACTATATCGGAAGACAGTTCAATTCGTTTTTTATATATCATTGCAGAGAATCCGCCTATTCCGTATTTGTTTCCCTTTATTATTTGCATTTCATCATTTAATATCATAACCAACGGGTTATTGGCACCTGCAAAATATAATTTATTTGTTTTTGTATCAATGGTGCATAAAGCAATGTCCATACCGTCTTTATTATTACTGCTTTTTTGGTTGAGGGCATTTGCAACCGAATGATGCATCCGTAAAAGAATTTCTCCCGGATCGGTTATTTTTGAGATTGTTACAATTTGATTCAGTAAATTATTGCCCAAAACTGTTAAAAAAGCCCCCGGAACACCGTGTCCGGTACAATCAACGGCTGCGACAACAATTTTATCATCAACTTTGGAATACCAATAAAAATCACCGCTCACAACATCTTTCGGTTTGTATAAAATAAAAGAATTCGGTAAAAAATCCGTCAGTTTGGGTGTTTTATTAATCATTGCATTTTGGATAAATGCGGCATAATCAATACTTTTTTAATTGATTCGTGTGCTTCGACAGTTTCTTTCAGTAATTTTTCTATATTGTTTTTTTGTACCTGTATCTCTTCATTTTTTTGAGATATTTCGACATTTTTTGCTTTAAGTATTTTATTTGATTTCTGTTTTTGTATATAGAAAAAAACAACGATAAACAAAATCAGTAATATTATTGAACTTACTAAAATTATATTTCTGACTAATAATTTACTTTTTAATACAATTTGTTTGTTCTTGATTTCTTCTAATTTTTTTTCATTTTCTATATATCTGAGTTTCAAATCCTTTTCGGATATCGTGTCTAACAAACTTAAATTTTCCGATTCGGTTTTTTTTAATTTTTTTCCGGTTGTTATAAGTTCATAATTCTTTTTTATAAGCTCTAATTCTTTAATCTTATTTTCTTTCTCTGCAAGTTCTTTTTGTAATTTCTGTTCTTTTGCATATTCGTATGCTTTTTTAACTTTTTTCCCTTCTACAAGTTCGTTAAAATCACGGTATAAACCGAAATAATACATCGAATTTTTGGTATCTCCGGCTTTCTCGTAAGTTTCGGAAAGCATACCGTAACACGAACGCATCTGAACCGGGTCGTTCATTTCTCTGGCAAGGTCTAATGCTTTTTTTAAATGACTAATTGACTCATCGTATCTTTTAAGGTTATTTAATACAACGGGCATATTAATTCTGGCGGCAATAATGCCTGCTTTTTCTTTCCTTATCGTTCGTATAGTCAGTGTTTTTTTAAAATATTCCAATGATTTTTCATAATTGCCTTTATCGGCATATATTAATGCCAGATTACTGTTAATCATGGCAATCGCATTTTCATTGGCAAGCCGGTCATTAATTGCCAATGATTTATTAAAATAATTTACGGCATTTTCAAAATAATTATGCTCCCACCACAATGTTGCAATTTTATTATAACAATCACTTTCTTGTTTAAAAAATTTTTTGTTTTTGTATTCTTCGGCTTTTTGTTTTAAAGCAGTTAAATTTGCCGAATCTTGACGCGATAAGTGAAATTTTTGTGTTTGAGCCGAAATAATTCCGCCGTATATTAAAAAAATAAAAATCGGGATAAGAGTTTTGCTTATTTTCATTTACTTACTTTTTATAAATCATTCTCTAATTCGGCTAATTTAGCCAATAACTCTTTAGAAATTACTTTTAATTCTTCAATTGAAGCATTAAATTTTTGTTGCTTCGGTGAATCTCGTAAGGTAATATCTTCAAAAAAACCTTCTGAACTCAGTTTCTCAAATTCAGCAAAAATTTCATTATATTTATCATGCAATTTTTTATGAATTATTTCTATAACTCTGTAAGATTCAAGTTCGTTATTTTCTTGCCCTGCACCGTAATACCATTTACCGAATGTACATTCCGTATGTTTTTTCGGCACACTCGAATCACCCGGGTCCGTTCCCGTCGACAATGCCACAGCGTTTGCAAACCATAAAACATGAGCATTTTTTGCTTTTTTTATTTCATTTAAAACTTCTTGTTTTTCCATTTTTTTTAAATAATTTTATTCAAAATCAATTTTATTTTATACCTTTATAAAAAACAAAAATAATATTTTATTTAATATTTACGTATCTTAATGCATAAATTATTATTATTATTTTTA
>CAMZKI010000096.1 GCA_947311125.1 uncultured Chlorobiota bacterium | reverse complement strand
CGAAGTTCATAAAGAAAGACCTTTTTACGGTGAGCTTACGGACTTTATGAGTTCAGGACCTATTGTTGCCGCAGTTTTAGAAAAAGAGAATGCTGTTGAAGATTACAGAAAATTAATAGGTGCAACAAACCCGGAAAATGCAGAAGAAGGAACAATAAGAAAAATGTATGCAACTGATATACAAGCAAATGCCGTTCATGGGTCTGATTCTGACGAGAATGCCGAAATTGAAGCCTCTTTTTTCTTTTCTAAAAAAGAAAGATATAAACAAGACGGAGGTTTAATTTAATAATTAAAACCTAAAATTACGGAACCTGTATTATATATAGGAATTGCACAGGCACTTTTTGCCGGTTTGTTTATTGCGGTAAGAAAAAAGCAAAACACGGCTGATAAAATATTGGCAGTTTTGCTTTTTTCAATTGCCGTTGATATGAGCTTTACCTTATTTAAAGAAAAAACTCTTTTCTTTACGGAAATACCGCCTGTTTTGCCTCTGGCATTCGGCCCGTTGGTTTATTTATATGTAAAATCCTTAATAACAAAAAATTACAAATTTAATTATAAATCATTACTGCATTTTATTCCCTTTACGGTATTTATGCTTACTACATTGATTTTTATTGACAAACCCGTAATGCAGGGTAACAATTTTTTTGAAAACAATCGCTTTTTACCGTTCAGAATTACATACAGCATAACTTTTTTCGGTGTTAACACGGTTTACAGCATTTTATCATTTATTTTAATTAATAAGCATCAAAAAAATATAAAAGATATATTCTCCTACACATCTGAAAAAATAACACTAAATTGGCTTAAAATTGTTTTATTCAGCTTTATTACAACATATATAATACTTTATGTTTCGGGGCTTTGCTACATAACCGAAAATAAAAATTTCTATACGGGGAATATAAACCCCGTTGAACTTTCTTACATAGGACTCACATTTTTTGCTTTTGCGTTCAGCTTCTTCGGGTTTAAGCAATTAGCTGTTTTCAGTGAGAAAGAATTTAAAGATAAAAAACCGAAATATTTAAGTTCCGGCTTAACTAAAGAAGATGCCGAAAAATATTCGGAACAACTTAAAAACATAATGAATGAGAAAAAACCGTATTTAAACGAAAAGCTTACAATCTCCGATTTGGCAAATATTTTAAATATTTCAAGGCATCACCTTACTCAAATAATTAATAAAAACCTGAATAAAAACTTCTATAACTTTGTAAATGAATATCGTATTGAAGAAGTAAAAAGAATGCTTCTTGATGACAAAAAAAAGCACTATTCGATTCTTGCTATTGCTTATGAATGCGGCTTTAACTCAAAATCGACATTTAATACTCTTTTTAAAAAATACACGGGAGTAACCCCATCGGAATACCGAAAACAAGCTCAAACTTAGCAATCTGAACCTGCATATTGTCCGAATTAAGAAGTTCGGACGATTTAAAAAACTTTTACGGTTATTTTTACAATGCATTTTTAATTAAACATTTTTTAGAGGTGTGTGTGTTACAGCTACAAACACACCTCATTTTCATAAAAACAATTATAATATGAAACAAACAATTCTTATTACGGGTGCCGGCGGTAATATAGGATTTGAAACATTAAAAGAGTTTCTGAAAAAAAAGATAAATATAACATTAAAGCTTTCGACTTAAAGCCCAAAAACAAGTTTCGTAAAATAAAGTCTTTTTTAAGAAACGTTCAATACATTCGCGGAGATATTACAAACTATAAAGATGTTTACAATGCTGTTAAAGATTCGGACTTTATAATACACACAGCAGCTCTGATACCGCCTGCAGCCGATAAAAATACCAAACTTGCTAAAAAAATAAATATCAGCGGAACCGAAAATATGTGTAACGCAATTAATGAAATAAATCCGGATATATTCTTACTTTTTACCTCATCAATTTCTGTTTACGGAGACAGAATAAAGAACCCTGAAATAAGAATTTCTGACAAATTAAATCCAAGCGAAAATGACTATTATGCTTACACAAAAATAAAAGCAGAAGAAATTATAAAAGTGAACCTGAAAAATTTTGCTATTTTCAGGTTGTCTGCGGTTATGCATCCCAAAATGAAATTAAACCCTCTGCTTTTCCATATGCCGCTTGATACAAAATTAGAAATTATTACTGTAAAAGATACAGCATTTGCCTTATCCGAAGCCATAAGTAAAAAAGATTATTTGAATAACTGTATTTTTAATCTCGGCGGAGGTGAGAAATGCAGAATATTGTATAAAAACTTTTTATCTGAAAACTTTAAACTATTCGGACTTAAGCAATTAGACTTTCCTAAACATTCATTTGCAGAAAAAAACTTTCATTGCGGTTATTATAAAGACAGTTTTGTATTAAATGAAATTATTAATTTCCAAAGAGACAGTATTGAAGATTATTTCTGTCAGGTAAAAAAATCAATTAATCCGATTTCTAAATTTATCACAAATATATTTAACAAGTCGGTAAAAAAACAATTGCTGAAAAAATCTGCCCCTTACAATGCATATATAAGAAGTAACTCTAATTTAATGAAACATTTCTTTAACAAAATATCGGCTTAAAAAACAGTGAAATATGAAACATATATCAGCATACTTTTCAATATTTATTCTGTTTTCAAATATCGTTTTCAGCCAAAATGAATCCGAAGACATATGCGGAATTTGGCTTACTCCCGAAAACCGCTCGGCAATACATATCTTTAAATCGGGAAAATATTACTTCGGAAAGATAACTTGGGAAAAAAATCCTTTTGACAAAAACGGAAATCAGAATAAAGATATTCATAACCCTGACCCAAAGCTCAGAAACAAATTACTGAAAGGATTAATTATTATGAGAAATATCAGCTATGACAGAAAAACAAAAAAGGGAAAAGGCAAAATATACAATCCGGAAAACGGGAAAACATATAAAATAAATATTGAACTTACGGATGTAAACACTCTTGAAGTAAGAGGTTATATCGGAATATCGTTAATCGGAAAAACTTCGGTATGGAAAAGAAAGAAATAAGTCATTATGCAATGAAACGATGGTTATTCTGTTTTTTCTTATATTTGCATAAAAAATAATGAACAGATTTAACGAAATAGCAAAAAGTTGGGATGCAAATCCGAGAAGACTTCTGCTTGCCGAAAAAATTTTCAGTGCAATTGAAAAGAAGGTAAAACTAAATGATAAAATGCACGTTTTGGATATAGGAACAGGAACGGGCTTACTGCTTATGCATTTTATTACAAAAGTAAAACAAATTACAGGTATTGATAATTCTGAAGGAATGTTAAAAGTTTTAAAAGAAAAAACACATAAAGCAGGTGTCCGCAATGTTGATTATATGCTTTTTGATGCAGAAAAAGATATATTACCGGAAAATAAATATGACTTGGCAGTATCAAGTATGACATTTCATCACATAGAAAATATCGAAAACTTTATACGAAGTATATATAAATCGCTGAGGCAGAACGGTAAAATCTGTATAGGCGACCTGGAAACCGAAGACGGTTCTTTTCATTCCGACGGTAATGCCGGTATTAAGCATTTCGGTTTCGATAAAAAAACATTTGTTGCATTTCTGAAAAATGCCGGTTTTAAAAATATCTCAGTCGAAACAATCTTTGAAATTGACAAAAATCAAAAAAAATATCCGATATTTTCAGCTTACGGAGAAAAATAACATCACTCCCACTCTATGGTAGCCGGCGGTTTTGAACTTATATCGTAAACAACCCTGTTTATCCCCCTTACTCTGTTAATTATCTTGTTTGAAACCTCTGCCAGAAACTCGTGTGAAAAGTGAAACCAATCTGCCGTCATTCCGTCAACAGAAGTTACCGCACGTAAAACAACAGTATTTTCATATGTCCGCTCGTCGCCCATAACTCCCACGGATTTAACCGGTAATAAAACCGTCAGAGCCTGCCACACTTTATCATATAAATTATTTTTTTTAAGCTCTGATATAAAAATATCATCGGCATCCTGCAATATTCTTACTTTTTCCGGAGTAATATCTCCGAGTATTCTTATTCCCAAACCGGGTCCGGGAAACGGATGTCTGTCCAAAAGTTCTTTACCGATACCCAAACTTGCCCCCACTCTTCTCACCTCATCTTTAAAAAGTAACCTTAAAGGCTCGACAATTTTCAGTTTCATAAAATCAGGCAATCCGCCGACATTATGATGCGATTTTATGGTAGCAGAAGGACCTTTTACCGATACCGATTCTATTACATCGGGATAAATAGTTCCTTGTGCGAGCCATTTTACATTTTTAATTCTTTTAGCTTCATTATCAAATACTTCTATAAAAACGTTCCCTATAACCTTTCTTTTCTCTTCAGGTTCAGAAATTCCTCTCAAGGCACTGTAAAATTTTTCGGAAGCATTAACACCTTTCACGTTAAGCCCCATTCCTTTATATGATTTAAGAACTTCTTCAAATTCATTTTTACGAAGCAAACCGTTATCTACAAAAATACAATATAAATTTCCCTCTACAGCTTTATTTAGCAGAACTGCCGCAACGGTAGAATCAACACCGCCCGATAATCCTAAAACTACTTTATCATTTCCGATTTTACTTTTAAGTTCCGAAATTGTTGTTTCTGCAAAAGCATCCGGTGTCCAATCCTGCGAAACACCGCAAATATCAACAACAAAATTCTTTAAAATCTCTTTACCGAATACGGAATGATATACTTCAGGATGAAACTGCAAACCGTATGTTTCTTCTCCGTTAACTCTGAAAGCTCCCGTATTAATATTTTCTGTCCCTGCCGTTATCACATAATTATCCGGAAGTTTTACGACAGTATCGGCATGCGACATCCAAACCTGCGAATTATTTTTAATTCCTTTAAACAACTTACACGAAGCATCATTTATTTTTAAATTTGCTCTGCCGTATTCTCTGTGCTCGGAAGGAGCTACCTCCCCGCCGAAATTATGAGCAAGATGTTGAGCACCGTAGCAAATACCGAGCAAAGGTAATTTTCCTTTTATATCGGATAAATCAGGAACAGGTGCTTTTTTATCCCTTACGGAAAACGGACTTCCGGAAAGAATAACTCCTTTTACGTTTGAATCTATTTTCGGAAAATTGTTGTAAGGGTATATTTCGCAATAAACATTAAGCTCTCTTATTTTTCTGGCAATCAATTGAGTATATTGAGAACCGAAATCTAAAATCAGAATTTTATTTTGCATTATCTTTTTTTTCAAACAAATCAATATAAACAGGAAGGTGGTCGCTGTAACCGTCGTGAAATTTAAATCCTATATATGTTCTGAAAGGTTTTTGCCCGGTATAGTTATTATCCTGCTCCAACAAAAACGATGCATCAAAAATATGTGCATTATCAGGAGTTGTGTTTATCTTATTATCAGAACTCAGAAGAGAACCCGAAACAATAATTTGGTCTAAAACACCCCATTCTCCGCTGTGTTTATGTGTTCCTTTTCCTTTTACTTCCTGTAAATACCAAGCAAGGTTATACAGAGATTCTTTTTGTATATCGTCAAAATACGTTTTAGCTTTAAGAACTTCGGTAACGCTGTTATTTGTAGGATAATCGTTCAAATCACCCATAATTATTATATTAGGGTTCTTATCTGCTTTAAACAAAGAGTCAACTTTTGCCCGTAAAACAGAAGCCGCAAATTTTCTTTTCCGGTCTGTCTCCGCCTGCCCTCCCCACCTGGAAGGCCAGTGATTTATAAAAATATGAAGAGTATCTTTATAAATATTTGTTCCTTTTACGTATAAAATATCTCTCGTAGGCTTATTGGCATCAAAAGGAAAAGTAACTCTTACGGCTTGATATGATAAAGGATTAAATTTATCGGGTCTGTATAACATTCCGACATCAATTCCTCTTTTATCCGGTGATTGTTTATGGATTATTCTGTAATTAAATTTCTTAAGTCCTGTTTTTCGTATTAAATCTTCAAGAACTTTTCTGTTTTCT
>CAMZKI010000095.1 GCA_947311125.1 uncultured Chlorobiota bacterium | reverse complement strand
TAAATTTTTAAATTCTATTAAACTTCCTGCTTTATGGATATCTGTCAAAATATCAATAAAATTATCTTTCTTTATAATTTTAGGATGTAACAACTTCGGGAGTACATCCAAAAGAGAAATTATAAAGAAAGATAATTTTATTGATATTTTGACAGATATCCATAAAGCCGGAAGTTTAATAGAATTTAAAAATTTACAGGCAAAAAATAATGTAAAAGCAGACTCTGTCAGTTTGTATAATTTTATTTTAAAAAAGCATAATGTATCAAGAGAAAAATTCAGAAAGACGATAGACTACTATGCTGAACATTATGAAGACTACCTGATTATTTATGACTCGGTTCAATCAAAACTAAAAAGAGAAGAAAAAGAGTTACAAATAAAGGCAGAACAAGACAGACAAAAAAAATTAGCAAATGAAAAGTTAAAAAAAGACTCTGCTGATTTATGGATGCTAAAAAAAGAATGGAGTTTACCGAAAGACGGAAAAACAAACCCCATTCCGTTTAATATTAAAACAATGGTTCACGGAACATATGTTTTAAAGGCCAAAATAAAAATTTTTCCTGATGACAGGTCCGTAAACCAAAGAATGACTATTATTGCAAATTATTCTGACGGGACGAAAGATATTAATTCTAACGGAACGATGGTTAAAGATGCTAAATTCGGAGAATTTGACGTAAGCATACAAACAAACTCGGATAAAGAACTTAAAAGTATTTCAGGATGGCTGTTAGATCACAGCAAGGGAACAAAATACAAACATGCAGAAGTAAAGGATATTTCTCTTAAAATAATAAAACCCGATAAAACTGACTTAAGATGACAAACAAAACAAAAGGAATTATCGCAATTTTAACCGGAGGCGGAGATGTTCCCGGTCTTAATCCGGCAATACGAGCAATTACCATTCGGGCAATTCGTGAAGGCTATAAAGTTATAGGACTTCGAAGAGGCTGGGCAGGTATTGTAGAAATGGTACAAGATAAAAAATATGATAATAGTAATAATTTTATCGAACTGACAGAAGATATAGTAAATAAAGCAGGAAGAACCGGCGGAACCTTTTTACACAGCTCAAGGACACGGCCCAGTCATCTTCCGAAGGCTAATGTTCCGGAACATTTGAAGTCAAAATATAATAATGAAATAAACGATATGACGGAAGTTGTATTGAACAACCTGTCTTGGTTACAAGTCGACTATTTAATACCGATAGGAGGCGATGATACATTGAGCTATGCAGTTCGCTTATACAAAGAAGGATTTAAAGTTGTTGCAATACCTAAAACTATGGATAATGACGTTCCCGGAACAGATTATTGTATAGGTTTCAGCACATGTGTTACAAGAACCATTAATATGACAAACACACTAAGGACATCTGCAGGATCGCACGAACGATTTCTGGTTCTTGAAGTTTTCGGCAGGTATGCAGGATATACGGCAATGTTGCCTACGATGGCAGGTTCGGCAAACAGATGTGTTATACCTGAATACAAGTTTGATATAGAAAGACTTACTGAATTATTGGTTGAAGACAGATATAAGAATCCGAGTAAATATTCTGTTGTTTTAGTATCAGAAGGAGCAATGTTTAAAGGCGGCGATATGATATTTAAAGATGCCGAAAAAGACCAGTACGGACACGCAAAACTCGGAGGCATCGGAGAGGTTGTTTCTGCCAAACTTAAAGAATTATCTCCGAAATTTAACAACGGAAAAAGAGTTAATGTTATAAATCAAAAACTCGGATATTTAGTAAGAGGCGGCGACCCCGATGCAATTGATTCAATTGTGCCGATGGCATACGGAAATCTTGCTCTCGATTTAATTCTTGAAGGTGTTCACGGACGGTTGGTTGTTCTGAAAAACGGAAGGTATGATAACGTTCCCGTAGATGTTGTTACCAGCAAATCAAAAATTGTTAATGTTGAAAAATTTTATAATACAGACAGGTTAAGACCTTATTACAAAAGTTTTGAAATGAATCCGTTATTTATAATGACAAGTGAATAAAAAATTATGGCAAAGATTAAAAAAATAGCAGTATTTACATCAGGAGGCGATGCGCCGGGAATGAATGCCGCCGTGAGAGCGGTGGTTAGAACAGCATTAGCTCATAAATTAGACGTTATGGGCATAAACAGAGGATACCAGGGAATGATTGAAGATGATTTCGTAAAAATGAAATCAAAGTCTGTAAGAAACATAATTCAAAGAGGCGGAACAATCTTAAGAACGGCAAGAAGTCAAGAGTTTAGAACTCCTGAGGGCAGAAAAAAAGCATATGACAATTTAAAAAAGCATAATATAGATGCCGTAGTCGTAATAGGCGGAGACGGAAGTTTTAAAGGTGCCGGAATTTTCTCCCAAGAATATGACATCCCGTTTGTCGGAATACCCGGAACAATTGATAATGATATGTTCGGAACAGACTATACCATAGGCTTTGATACTGCGCTTAATACGGTTGTTGAAGCTGTTGACAAAATAAAAGACACCGCTTTTTCGCACGACAGAACATTTTTTATTGAGGTAATGGGACGCGATGCCGGATTTATAGCTCTTAAAGCAGGGATAGCAACAGGTGCCGAAATGGTTTTAATTCCGGAAATAGAAGGACAAGAAGAAAAACTCGTAACACTATTACAAAATACCGATAAAAGCTCCAATATAGTGATAGTTGCCGAAGGTAATAATGTTGGCGGTGCCGCAGAAGTTGCAAAACGTTTCGGAAAAAAATATAAAAGTCACGGAATAAGAGTAAATGTTCTCGGACATATGCAAAGAGGAGGCGCTCCTTCTGCGTTCGACAGATTTTTGGCAAGCAGGCTCGGAGTTGCAGCCGTTGATGCTCTCATTGACAATCAAAGAAGCGTTATGGTCGGATATACAAATCATGAAGTTGTTCTTGTGCCATTTAATAAAACCATTAAAGGAAAAAGAGATATAGGAGAAGAGCTTTTAAGAGTTAACGACATTTTGGCAAAATAAAAAATGATACCCGAAGATACAATAGCCGCAATTGCTACTCCGCCGGGAAGCGGAGCTGTTGCGGTTATTCGTATTTCAGGAGAAAATACTTTCGGTATTATAAAAAAATATTTATTCCCGTAAACGGAAATTATAATTTTAAACCATACACCATTCGCTTCGGAAAAATAAAAAATAAAGACGAAATAATAGACGAAGTACTTGTAAGTTTTTTTAAATCTCCGAAATCATATACAGGTGAAGACTCTGCAGAGATATCCTGTCACGGTTCTTTGTTTATTCAACAAAAAATTTTAAATCTTCTTATAAGATCAGGTGCTCGTTTAGCAAAACCGGGCGAGTTTACGCAGCGAGCTTTCCTTAACGGGAAGCTGGACTTGTCTCAGGCAGAGGCTGTTGCAGATTTAATTGCATCCGAATCCGAATCTGCTCATAAAGTTGCAATGCAACAAATGCGAGGCGGTTTTTCAAGCGAATTACAGGAATTAAGAAGCAGACTGTTATCATTTATTTCTTTAATCGAATTAGAGTTGGATTTCAGCGAAGAAGACGTAGAGTTTGCCGACAGAAAAGAACTTAAAAAACTCATAAAGAACATTGAATTACACCTTCTGAAACTTATAAAATCATTTGAATTAGGAAATGCTGTTAAAAACGGAATTCCGGTTGCCATTGTCGGCGAGCCTAATGCAGGAAAATCAACATTGCTGAATGTGCTTTTGAACGAAGACAAAGCCATTGTATCTGATATTGCCGGAACAACGCGCGATGCCGTGGAAGATATTATTTCCGTTAACGGAATTTTATTCAGACTTATTGATACGGCGGGAATTCGGGAAACTCAAGATAAAATAGAGTCGTTGGGTATTGAACGGACTATGGAAAAAATTAAAAAAGCAGATATAATTCTATTTTTACTGAATGCCGGAGACCCTTATGCCGAAAATAAAATTTCCGAAATGCGAAAAAAAACGAAAGGAAAACATCTGATTGTCATTTTTAATAAAATTGACAAAGCCGGGGTAAAACAAAATTTAATATCAGATGAGGAAATAAAAATTATTGAAATTTCCGCAAAATATAAAATAAATATTGACAAGTTAAATCAACAGCTCATTGATACCGTAAATTACTCTTCTTTAAAACAAAATGACACGATTATTACCAATACTCGACACCTCGAAGCCTTGCAAAATGCGTATCAGTCTTTGTTTCGCGTAAGCGAAGGTTTGGAAAATAATATTTCGGGTGATTTTTTGGCACAAGACATACGAGAAACACTGCAATACATCGGCGAAATAACCGGCGAGTTTACCACAGACGAGATATTGGGAAATATTTTTAAGAATTTTTGTATAGGAAAGTAAGCCTGTTTGTAAAGAAGTTGTTTTAACAATTAGGGGAGCCTTAAAATTTGATAAAACCGGATGCAAAATGCTGAGAAGAATTAAAAAATATCTACAGTTATTTTAAAATGTATTCATTTAATTTTTCGGTAAAAAAAACAGAAAGACGTTTAAAATAACGCTTATGCCTATATGCTACAACCCAGCGAATTCCGGAAATTGAATTTGTCAGAAAAACTTCTTCTGCCTGCAATAAATCTTTTTCCGAAATATTCTCTTCTGCAAGTTTAATATTATTACTGTAAGCTGTATCGGTAATAAATTTTCTGATAATTCCGTTAATACACCCGCTGTTTAAAGGCGGAGTAATCAAAACTTTATCCTTAACGATAAAAATATTAGAAGAAATACTTTCCGCTATTTGTCCGTTTTCGTTTAAAATAATACAATCGTCTGCCCCAATGTTGTTTTTGTGTATGCCTGCCAGTGTAAATATAAGTGAATTTCCGGTTTTGTAGGGAGAAAAAATATTAATCGGTTTTTTTATATCATCAAAAACAGAAACAGTAAAGCCTTTATTGTTTAAAGCAAAAAACCCTTCGTCAAGTTCAGATGCCGAAATAACATATTCTGGTTCGTTTGTTTGAGGAGTATACAGTCCGCCTCGTTTTCTGAAAACTGTTATTCTGACTCTGGCTGCCTTAAAAATTTTATTTCTGTTAAGCAGGCTTATTATTTCGTTCTCTAATTTAGATTTAAAAATTGTAAATTTTTCGGGTATATCATATTTAAGAACACTCATTCCGGATACAAGGCGACTGAGGTGTTCTTCAAAAAATAAAATATCCCTGTTTCTTACACGTAAAGTTTCAAAAATTGCATCACCGTATAAAAAAGCACGATTACTGAAGCATCCGATTTTTTCATCCTCGAATACAAAAGCTCCGTTATATACTGACTGTTTTTCGGTTTTCACTCTTGCAAAATTATTTCGCAAAGATAAATAATAAAAGTATCTTTGCTTTAAACTTAAAACTAATAAAATGTTGATTGTAATATCTCCGGCTAAAAAATTGCAACTTAACATAAAGGCAGCGGATAAATTTTCAGATATAGAATTTCCGAAAGAAAGCAGAGAATTGGTTTCGGAGCTAAAAAAATATAAACCCGAAGAGCTTTCGTCTTTGATGAATATAAGCCCGAAATTAGCAGAGCTGAATTTTGAACGTTTTGTGAAGTGGAAATATCCTTTTGCAAAAACAGAAACCGGAGCTGCATTGTTTATGTTTAACGGAGACGTCTATCGAGGTATGCAGGCAAATACTTTTTCCGATGAGGAAATTAGTTTTACGCAACAAAGTTTACGAATACTTTCCGGACTTTACGGGCTGTTAAAACCGCTTGACGAGATTATGCCTTATCGTTTGGAAATGGGAACAAAGTTAAAGACAAAATACGGTAAAAATTTATATGAATTTTGGTCGGATAAAATTTCCGAGCGCTTAAATAAACACCTTGAGAAGCAAGGAAGCAATACTTTAATTAATTTAGCCTCAGACGAGTACTTTAAAGCGGTAAAGCCTGAACTGATAAATGCAAAAATAATAAAACCTGTCTTTAAAGAACAAAGAGGAGATACGTATCGAACAGTCGCAATTCACGCAAAGCGTGCCAGAGGTTTAATGTGCCGGTATATAATAAAAAACGGCATTAAAAATGCAGAAAACTTAAAGGGCTTTGACAGTGAAAATTACTCATTTAATTACAACCTGTCATCCGAAACAGAATATGTTTTTACCAGATAACAGTTGCAGTTATGATTTTTATTACTAACTTTGCAGATTAATAAAATTCAGGGTTTCTCATAGGTTGATTATTCGCAGCTTATGGGAAATTTTTATAAAATAACAAATATAAATATCAGATATATGGAAAATTTAACAAAAGAATTTATACACAGTTTGCCTAAAGCCGAACTGCACTGTCATCTTGACGGTTCTATGCGTGTAGAAACAATAATTGATTTAGCAAAACAACAAGGGGTAAAACTCCCGGAAACAGACCCCCAAAAATTAGAGCATCTTTTGGTTGCAGGTCCGTGGTGCGAAAGTTTGGTTGATTATCTTAAAGCCTTTGACATTACTACTTCGGTTTTGCAGACAACAGAAGCTCTTACCAGAGCAACATACGAACTTGCAGAAGATGCCGCAAATGAAAATATCAGATACATTGAAATCAGGTTTTCTCCGTTGCTTCATATGAAAGGAGGTCTTAATCTTACGGACGTAATAGATGCCGTGATAAAAGGAAAAGAAAAAGCCGAACGAGAACTAAACATTATAATCGGTATTATTGTTTGCGGCTTAAGGCACTTTTCTCCGGATAAATCATTGACCCTTGCAGAACTGTCGGTAGCATATAAAAATGCCGGAGTTGTCGGGTTTGACCTTGCCGGAGCAGAAGAAAATTTTCCTGCAAAAGACCATAAAGAAGCTTTTTATTTAATTGTAAATAATAATATTAACACAACGGTTCATGCAGGGGAAGCTTACGGACCTGAGTCAATACATCAGGCAATTCATTACATAAGTGCTAACAGAATAGGGCACGGAACAAGATTAAGAGAAGACGGCGATTTGCTGAATTATATTAATGACCACAGAATTCCGCTGGAAATGTGCATAACGTCTAATGTTCAGACAAAGGCTGTTAAAGATTTGCAGAGCCACCCGGTGAAATTTTATTTTAATTACGGAATAAGAGTAACACTAAATACGGATAACAGATTAATTTCAGGGACAACCCTGACAGATGAATATTGGCTTGCCGTTAATGAGTTCGGGTTTAATGCCAGAGAACTTAAGTATTTGATTATAAACGGTTTTAAATCGGCATTTTTACCTCATAAAAAGAAAGTTGCTTTAATTAAAAGCGTAATGAAAGAAATGGAGGAAAAAGGTTTAAAAATAAGTACTGAATATATGTAGAAAAAAGCGGGTTATTATTTCCCGCTCTTTTTTTATTCATATTTAGAATAAAGTTTTAAAATTTCACTTCTCATTTTTGTCAAATCGTCTTTTGATGCTGTTTGAGAATAAATCCTGACAAACTCTTTTGCTTTATCATATTTAAAAAGAGAAAGTTGTGCAGCGTCAAAGTGAGGGAAGTTGTGCGAATTTCTGATTAAGTTTATACAATCTCTGAAATTTTCCCACTCTAATTTGTATGGTACAGCCAAATAATAAAGAAATCTTTCATCTGATTTAAAAACGCCTTTTTGTATTTTTTTCAGACTTACGAATTTTCTTATCTGCACTCGACTCGTATAAGGGGCAATATTCTGTCTTTTAATAATGTCGATACCGTTTTCCGACAATTTTTCAAGAATGAAGTTACCTTCAGGAACATCTTCTGCATGATAAAC
>CAMZKI010000094.1 GCA_947311125.1 uncultured Chlorobiota bacterium | reverse complement strand
TTGCCCCGCTGTGCCATTGTTCCCTTTCCTGATTTTTAACATCATTTCCGCCGCATAAAATCGGTTTTACGGGCATCCCGAGTTCTTTCAGAACAACAGGAATATTTGCTTTTTCTTTTATGGAAGTTATTTTCCCGTTTTCAACAATCATATGAATAGTTGCAAAACGTGTGGTTTTCATTATCAACGGCTCGTAAACCATACATTTGTCGTTATCCAACAATGTAAAAACCATATCAAGATGAATGAACGACTCCGGTGTATAAGGCAATTCCTGAACAATAATATGACGAGGGTATTCGCGGCTTTCAATTTTCCGGGCTATATGGTCGATTCCCTGCGGTGATGTCCGGCTTCCGGTTCCTATTATTAAGATATCTTTGCGTGCAACAAGTATATCGCCGCCTTCCATACGAATTTCATCGTTAAAATAGCGACTGTTTTCCGGATTAACGGTTTTTGTGATAAAATTGGGATGATAATCAAAAATTGCTTCCGTTATAATCGATTCGCGCATTCTTATTTTATTTGCCATTCTGTTGATAAATACACTGTCGTTTACGGCGGAAGAAGCATCTCTGGTAAAGAAAAAATTGTGCAAAGGGTCTAAACGGTAATAGTTTTTTTGCAAATAATCCGTCAAAGAATTTGCCTGAACGGGAACACCTTCTATTAATAGTTTTGCTAACTCCTCCGGTTTTTGTTCGGTTAAATGGTTTTTAATTATTTCCGCATTACAACTTTTTGTAATTCGGTTTATCAACCTGCTTTTCACATCATGATTTTCAAGAATATCGGTTAAAAGTTCTTTAACTTCAAATGTTTTTGTAACTTTTTCCAACACGCCTTTAAGTTGTGCATATTCTTTTCGGGCAACCGACAAATTTAAAATATCGCTGTACAAAGCACGTTCTGCATTTTCGGGTGTCATATTTTCAACTTCATTACCGGGTGTATGAAGTATAACCCCCTCTAATTCACCCACTTCCGATTCTAATTGTATTTTTATTTTATTCGAGTTCATTATTTCCAAATTTTCTTTCTGTTAAGTGCTTGTTGATATCTTCTTGCATAAATTCCGTGTTGCCGAGCATTAGTCGAAAAATTATGATAGCCGGAAAAATCTTCTTTGGCACACATAAAAATATAGTTATGATGCTGATAGTTTAAGACAGCATCAATTGAGGAAATATCGGGCATATTTATCGGGCCCGGAGGCAAGCCGGCATACATGTACGTATTGTAAGGCGAATCTATTTCTTTATCTTTATTCAAAACGCGTTTCTTGGTAAAATCGCCGGAAGCAAAAATTAAAGTGGGATCGGATTGCAACAACATTCCTCTTTTTAAACGGTTTATGTATACACCCGCTACTTTAGCTCTTTCATCGGGATGTGCCTGCTGCTCCGCTTGTACGATTGATGCCAAAATACTGACTTCTTTCAAAGTTAAATTAAGCTGTTTTGCTTTTTCTTTTCGTTTTGCGTTCCAAAAACGGTCGTATTCTTTTTTCATACGTTTTATAAAATCTTCGGAAGAAGTATTCCAATAAATTTCATAGGTATTAGGAATAAACATACTGATAATGTTTTGCTTATTAAAACCGAATTGTTTTACAAAGTTTTTATTATTTAAAAGTTTTACGATTGAGCCAGAATCCGGTTCAATTTGTTTTGAAATTTTTCCGGCAAAATCATTAATTGTTCTGATGTTGTTAAAGGTCAGCTTAACAGGTGTTTGTCTTCCGGAGCGTAATATATTTACGATTTCATTGTTTGTCATACCTTTTTTAAGTTCATATCTTCCGGAACGAATTTTATTATATTTTTTGAGTTTAGCTGTTTTAATAAATGAGTTAATATCCTCTAAAGCGTTTATATGTTTAAGGCTGTCAAGAACCTGATGGTAATCAGAATTTGAAGGGATAAGCAGAAAAGTATCTTTATTAATATTAGGTTTAAATATATCCTTATAGACAGAGTAAGCATATATTCCTCCAAATAACAATATTAGAATTGTGATTATTAGTGTTGTATAAATTATTTTTTTTCTTAAAAATTTCATTTCAGTAATTTAGCTTATGATATTCTGCAAAAATATAATTTGTTATAAATAATAAAAATTAAGATTTCTTAATAACTTAAAATAAGAAAACCCGCAGTTTCGGCGGGTTATTTTTTAAGTTATAGGAATTTTTTGAAATATTATTTGTTTTTTGCAATTCTGAAGCCGAGGTGTTCCGCTTTGAAATCGGGAGCATTATAGTATCTTTTAGAAATTCTCAAACCTTCGGCAGTGCTGTTAAAACTGCCGCCTCTGCTTACTCTGTCTAACCCGCCTTTTTCATTAACGGGGTTGTCTGACGGGCTGTGTTTGTAAAAATCAACAGTATAAACATCATAAACCCATTCTTGAGCATTACCTGACATATCATAAGTACCCGAAGAATTTGCTTTTTTTTCACCTATAGGGTGTAACATTTTTCCTGTTCCTGCATACCAAGCTACTTCGTCTGCATTATCACTGCCGCTGAAAGCGTAACTTTTTCTGTTACTGCCTCCTCTTGCAACATATTCCCATTCTGCTTCTGTGGGCAGGCGATAGCCGTTTGCCGTCTTGTCAAAAATAATTTTTATTTTATTTGTTTTTTCATTTCTGATTATTTTGTAGCATTTGTCTAACCTTGCCAGGCGGCTTAACCAATTACAATACATACAGGCTTCCTCCCAACTTACATTTGTAACAGGCATTTTCGGGTCGCCTTCAGGTAAATCTAATCCTGCAGTTCTGCAAAAGCCTGTAAATTCTTCAATCGTAACCTCATATTTGCCTATATAAAAATCATTAATTTTTACGGTGTGTGTAGGAAATTCATCAAAATATTTACTTTCACCTATTCCCATTTTGTAGTATCCGCCTTCGATTAATATTGTTTCAGGAATTTTGTTTTGACCAAAAGTAAAGGTTGCAAAAAATAGAAAAATACTGAGATTTAATAGTTTCATAGGTTTAAATTCTTATAAAAATAATTAATTGCAAATATACCTAAAAATAATCCGGGAATAAAAAAAAACATACACAAACATAAGGAAACAATTTATACAAAAATTGTTTCCTTGTAAAAGATGTTTTTTATATTTGCAGT
>CAMZKI010000093.1 GCA_947311125.1 uncultured Chlorobiota bacterium | reverse complement strand
TTTCCTGAAAACGGTATCCGTCAATCCGATTTAATTTTTCCAAAGTATCCATCCAATCTTTTTCATTTTTCGGCTTCAAATCAGCAATAATTTTTTCAGGAAAATATTTCTTTATTGAATTAAAAAATTTTAGAATTTGAACAGGACGTTCAGAAAATTTTTCATTTTCTGAATTTGACACTTTCTTTTCTTTTATTTCTTTCTTTTCTTCTTTACTTCTTTTATTATACTGTAGTTGATTTTCGGGGTAGATTGTTTTATGTTTGTTTTTTGACTGTGTTACGGTTGTGTTATTTTTCTGTTGTTCTTGTGTTGTCGCTGTGTTATTTGTTTGCCTAGCATCACTGCAATCTGCTGTATTTGTGTCGTTTACCTTTGTTTTTTTGTGTTGATTTTTCTTCTGTATCTGTATTGTCCTTGTGTTGATTTTTTAGATTTGTCTGTGTTGACTCTGTGTTACTACTGTGTTGTGTCTGTGTCAGCTCTGTGTTGAAACTGTGTTGCCTGTCTTGGTAAACTCCATAGTTTAAGATAGTTATCCGTGTTGCCTTTTTCTTGGTTACGCTTATTTTTATGATATTATCTTGCTCTAAGAGTTGTAAAAAAGTACGTAATTTTTGCTCTGAACATTGAGGTAATTCGGCTGAAAATTTTCTGATTGAGGTGATAAAACTGCCTCGATTTACGTCTTCAATTCTATTTCCGAACCATACTTTTTTTGCTTTGTAATTCGCTTTAAAAATCATTGCCGTAAACCATTGGAAATAATCCGGTCTTGACCAAATCCAACTGTCTTGAATTTTTCTGTATAAATAAATGTATCCTTCCATTTTGTATTTTATTGTAAGATTTAGATGGTTCTGCCTCTGTTCCCGTTTTAACCTTTGAGATGCTTTTGGTATCGATTGTAGCCGGGAATGCTTCCTGTTTGAGTTTGATTGACAGTAATTTTTGTTTACTTTTTATCATTTATGCGAACTAATTCCGCCATTTGCTCCTGACTTATTTTTTTCTTAACAGGTCTTACTCTTTTCTTTTTCTTTATTTGGGGAGTTGCTTTATAAATGCTTTGAGCTTCTTTTACTCGCAAATACTCCGATACATCTTTTGCAAGAAAAATACGTTTTCGTTCTCCTACGGAATGCAACATCCCTTTTTGAATAATATCATTCAATTCAGTTTGTTTTATTCCTAAAACTTTTGCCGTCATTGAAACGTTTAGAATTTCATTATCAGAAAATTCCATTTTTAACTTATCATCGGTTTGATAATTATTAATCTTCTCTTTAACAAGTGAAACTTCACTTGACAGTGATGTTAACTGTTCCGATAAAACTTTATTGGCTTCTAATATTTCTTCGAGTATCCCCATTTATTATCCTCTTTTTATATTATAATTTATCAATTATATTTTTTAATCCGAAAATTATCAGATGTAATTGATAAAACCGAGCAAGGATTGCATTCAGCCATCAGGAATAATACACTTAAAGCTGCTGATTTAGACTTAATTGCAAAAGCATTGGGGGTATCGATAACTGTTTTTTTTGAAGAAGATAATAAAAGAGATTTTTCAAACATTAAAGACAGTACTGTTATAAGTGCTGATAACAGTAATATCATAAGTAACGGTCAAGGCAGTTCAATTTATTCAGGCATATCCGGCTTAGAATCCGAGATAAAGAACTTAGAGGCAAAAATTAATGAGTTAAAGCAAATTGCCGGTTTTCGTGGCGAGATGACCGCAAATATGATAGACCATATAACAGAACTTATTGTTAAAATTGTTGAAAAAGACAATGAATTGAAGCCTTTCATTGCCGATCAAAGAGAAATGCAGAGATTAATCGCTCAAATAAACACATTCATGCGACTTTCTGACAATAAGGTTTTTTACAGTAAAAAATTCTTTGAGTATTTTGAGAACCCTTATCAGCATAATAATAAATAAACTAAATGGGGAACTTTCATAATATAAATAACATTACTGCCGTTTCAGGGAAACAGCAGTAATATCAATATCAATTCCGAAAGCAACAGTAAATAATTAACTCCAAAAATGCAACAACCAGATTATGAATAATTTAACGGGAAATTTTAAAAACAACAATATTATTTCAAGTACCGGCAGCAATATAAACATAAATACAGGAAACGGAAACACCGAAAAGAAAAACAAGAAGAAGGACAAGAAGGCAAGGAAAAAAAGAGATATTATGCTTTCCTCTTTAACAGAGCAAATAATTAATAACTTAACAGGGGCAATTGTAAATATAACAGAAGCATTTCCTGAAACAAAAGAGTTTGTAAAAAAGCAAAATGCATTACTATTGGCAATCTCAGAAATTGATGCTTTTGAGAAAATTTCTGAAAGAAAAATTTTGTACGATATAGAATTCTTAGAGAATTTTACAGAGATTGATTTCTCAAATAAAAGCTATAAAGAAAGTGGCGAAATATAATTTAAGAAAAAGCGGAACAACAAATCAGTTGCACATTTTTAAAACAAAACAATCAAATAAAGGCGGTTGCATTGATGAAGCATTGGTGTCAGTTTGCAGTGAAGTAAATATTAATGATACAAACGGAATTCTTTTACCTTGCCTTTCGGAAGAAGAAATAATAACCGAGTGTGCAAAAATTGAAAGTAAAGTTTGCAGTAACTGTATCAGTTATCTTAATGGATAACAATCTTTTTTCCTCCCTAAAGAAAAGGAATTCTTTTAACGAAGTTATCCCCAATTAGTATTTTTCAACTTACTCCTAATTTGTTCTTTTGAGGTATGAATATAAATCATGGAAGTTCTGATGTCTTTATGTCCCATAAGCTCCATTATTAAAAACTGGTCTGATGTTGCAGAAGCTAAATTTGTTCCGAATGAATGTCTTGATACATGAAATGTGAGATGTTTATCAATCTTTGCAAGTGAAGCAATTAATTTTAAAGACGTATTTGCAGTTGTATTTGAAGGTCTTTCCGGAAACAAATATTCATGCGGAATATCAGTTTCATACTTTTTAATAACATCAACTGCTTTTCCGTTGAAAATTAATGAAATCGGAAGTGTTATCAAACCACCTGTTTTTTCTTGCCTTGTTTCTATCGAATATTCATCATTTTCTTTAATAATATCTTTATTCTGTAAGTTCCGTACATCTGCAAAACGCAGACCGCAATAACATGAAAAAACAAACATATCTCTAATTTTCTCAATATGCTCTGTTGCTTTTGTAAATTTCAACTTTTCAACTCTCTTGATTTCTTCCAGCGTTAAAAATATTATTTTTGTTTGAATTTGCTTTACCTTAAACCATCTGTATGGATATTCGTCAGCACTGAATAATTTTGTTTTTATTGCAATGTTAAGATATGCTTTTATTGTTTTATGGTGAGTTGCAATTGTATTTTGTTGCAAGCCTTCATTTCTTAAATAATTATCATATTCTTTAATAAAAGCATAGTTTAACTCACTAAAACTAATTCTGTTCTTATATTTTTCAAGTCTTCTTAATGCAACTAAATGCCTACTAACTGTACCCGGTTGGATTGCAGCATTTTTACTTAAACTCTCTTTGCAAAATGCAATAAAGTCTCCGCTGTCAAACTGACTTTTTTTATTTAAAGTGTTTAGTTCTTGAAGTTCAAAATTACCGTTTTTCTCAATTTGCTTAAACTCAAAATCTTCAATATTTTTCAGTTGTTGATTTATAAGACGATTTAGTTTTATATAATCAGGATGATTATTTTTTACTCTTTTTATTTTATCGTTCCAATATTTTGGCTCAATTCTGATACCGGTACTCATGTATTTTCGCTTTCCGTTCAAATAACTTTCGATTTGTACCAAAGCTTTTTTATCTTTGTTTAGTTTCTTTAATCTGTTGAAAACAACTTTAAATGTGGATTTTTTCATATCAAGTATTTATATCAAAATAATAGCAAATATATGCTATTATTTTGATATAGCAAAGCGGAATATTTTAAGAAATGGAAAACAATAGGCTCTGGAATGGTTATTTATAAAGAAACATAGAGCAATAATAGAAAATATTACCTTATGTTGTTTTTTTCAAAGAAGTTCTGACAGGGTTTGTTGTTTAATTTTAGTTTCCGCTTAAAAAATAGATTTCAGCTTTTGCTTTTTCTCTTTCGGATTTTGCTTTTTCCGTTTCCAAATTATAGTTCAGAGCTTTACGTTCCATTCTTAATATTTCTTCAAAGCCGACAGAACTTACGGCATATTCGTTTTCTAATAAACGTAATGCTTGTTTTGCAATATTAAATTGCTTGTTATATAATTCAATTCTCCTTTCTGCATCTTTAAAATCTTTAAAGCTTGTTTCAAAAGCTGTTTCAAGTAAATTTTCCGTATTTTCCTTTTTAGATTTAACGGCATCTTGTTTAAATTGAACTTCCGAAACTTTTGCTTTGTATTTTTTACGATTTGAAGGAATTGAAATTCCGACTTTAGGTGCCAGAAAAGCATCGGTTCCCGCAAAATTATTTCCGCCGGTTCCGATAAAGGTATAATCAACACCTACGGAAAATTTAGGCATACCGTCTTTTCGGGCGGCAGTTTTCAAAAAGTCTAATGATTGTAAAGTTAGCCCCAAGGTTTTTAAATCGTGATTATTTGCTTTAATACTGTCAAGAACGGCAATTTTATCAATTTTAAAAGTATCAGTATCTGAAATTTCAGATATTTTCACCGGACTTTCTTTATTTATATTTAAAAGATTGTTGAATTTAACTTGTTCGTTGTAAAAAATATCTTTAAGCAATGCCAATTTATTTTCAAGTTCCGAGATTTCCAAGTCAATTCTTAATTCATCAACAGCAGATGCTTTTCCTACTTCAACCTTTACGGAAGCCAATTTTTTAAACGATTTTAGAATATCTAAGTTCTCTTGCGTTATCTTTATTGACTTTTCGATATAATACAAGGTATAATAAGAATTTCTGACATCAAAAAACAACTTGGATTTTGCCTGTTGAAATGCTTCGTATTTTGCTTTGGCAGATTGAATTGCTGCATTTTCTTTTGCTTTTAAACTTCCGAACCAAGGAAAAAATTGACTTGCCGAAATCTTGGCTTGCTGCGGACCCGTTCTTGTTTCAACCGGCATAATAAAATAGCCGAATGAAATTTGCGGATCGGGCAGTGCTTTTACTTGCGGAACAATTTGTAAACTTGCATTGTATTCGCTGAATTTTGAAGCAAGTTCAGGATTGTTCTTTGCAGCCGTTTCAAGATAATCGGACAGGTTTTGTGCCGATATTATTCTCACGGAAAGCAACATTATTAATAATATTATAGTTTTCATTTTTTATTTTTTTAGACCATTAAGGATTTACTGACTTGTTTGTTTTTTACTTTTTTAATTTTTCCTTCTTGCCATATACTGTATAAAACCGGCACAACAAACATTGTCATAACCTGAATTATCATTCCGCCGAAAGAGGGTATAGCCATAGGTATCATAATATCTGCCCCTTTTCCTGTTGAAGTGAGAACCGGAATAAGGGCAATAATTGTTGTTGCCGCTGTCATCATTGCCGGACGGACTCGTTTTGAGCCGGCTTCGAGAACTGATTTTCTGACTTCTGCAACAGTTGTCGGTTTGTTTCGGTCAAAGACTTGTTTGAGATATGTTCCCACAATTACACCGTCATCGGTCGCAATACCGAACAGAGCTATAAATCCGACCCATACGGCTACACTTAAATTTACGGTGTGCATACTGAATAATTCTCTGATATTTACACCGGCAAATGAAAAGTTCATAAACCATGATTGTCCGTAAAGCCAAATCATTATAAAACCTCCTGCAAAGGCAACAAATATTCCGGAAAACACCATTAAAGAAGGTTCTACTTTCCCGAATTGAAAATACAATATCAAAAAAATCAATATTAAAGAAATCGGAACTACGAGAAGCAATCGTTTACTCGCACGAACCTGATTTTCATAATTTCCGGTAAAAACGTAGTTAACACCTGCCGGGATTATGAGTTCTCCGTTTTCAATTTTATCATTAAGATATTTTTGGGCATTTTCAACAACATCAACCTCGGCAAAACCGTCTTTTTTATCAAATATAACATATCCTACAAGAAAAGTGTTTTCACTTTTAATGAGTTGCGGTCCGCGTCTGTAGGTAACCTCAGCCAGTTCTCCCAAAGGAATTTGAACTCCGCTTCTTGTCGGAATAAGAATTTTTTTCAATTCTTCGGGATTATCTCTGAATTCACGAGCATAACGCACACGCACCGGAAAACGCTCTCTGCCTTCAACGGTTGATGTCAGAGGCATTCCGCCTATGGTTGTTCCTATAGCCGTTTGCATATCTTTAATTGTAAGACCGTAACGTGCAATTGCTTTTCGTTTGATGTCTAATTCAATGTATGGTTTTCCGACAACTCTATCGGCAAAAACAGAAGATGCTTTTACGCCTTCTACAAATTTAAGCTGATGCTCAATTTCATAAGCAGTTTTTTCTATTGTTTCCAAATCGGGACCGAAAACTTTTATGCCCATCGGAGCCCGCATACCTGTTTGCAGCATTACCAATCGTGTTTGAATCGGTTGCAGCTTGGGTGCGGAAGTCAGTCCCGGTATTTTAGATTTACTTACGATTTCTTTCCAAATATCATCCGTTGATTTAATTTCGGGACGCCATTGGCGAAAATATTCACCGCTTTCGTCAGGAATAAGTTCCGATTTTTCAATTACGCGAAATTCTTCGGTTTTCGGATTATATTTTGTACCGTCTTTTAAAATATAAGCACCGTCGTCATCTGTTTTAAATCGTTGCTTTGTTCCGTTTTCATCCGTAATATATTCCGATTTATAATTTATGATATTTTCATACATTGAGGTAGGTGCCGGGTCGAGAGCAGAATTAGCCCGTCCCCATTTTCCGACCACATTTTCGACTTCCGGAATACTGTTAACTCGTTTATCAAGCAAACGTATGACATCCAAATTTTCTTCAACACCGGAATGTGGCATTGTTGTAGGCATCAACAGAAAAGAACCTTCATCCAGACTTGGCATAAATTCTTTTCCCGTGCCCGGAAAAACTTCACTAAAAGAGTTCCATATTTTTGTGTTTTTTACAAAATCGGGCATAAATCCGAACAGTTTATCGGTTCCCTGCCAAGATAAAATTCCGAACAAGACCACAAAAACAGGTATTGCAAGAAATTTCTTTTTATTTTCTAAACTCCATTTTAAAATTTTTGCATAATAATGTACTACGGACATTAGGGTTCCCAGTACAACACCTATAATTATTATTACAAAAATATAGTTAACAAATAAACTGTTTTGAGCACCGAGCGGCATCCACTCTCTTGTGAGAAAAAATATTACAATACTTAGCGTTATAAAGATATTAATATAAACAGGATATTTTTTATCTCCGAACTTCTTTTCGCTAAATATATTATTGAGAGCAATTAATATTAATGCAACGGCAATAATTGATTTTGCAATAATTGCTAAAACAATACCGGCAACAATAAGAATGCCGTTTGAAATGTATTTTTTTAATTTCTTTGAAGGGCGAATTGAGAAAACCAAATTTGCAAGTAAGGGAATGAACATTAATCCTATGATTAATGCCGAAATCATAGCAAAAGTTTTTGTAAAAGCTAAAGGTTTGAATAATTTACCTTCAGCTGCCTGCATTGCAAATACGGGAAGAAAACTGACAACCGTAGTAGTTAATGCCGTTATTACCGCTCCTGCGACTTCTGTTGCTCCTTCGTATATAACTTTTACTAATTGTTTGCCTCTTGCTCCGACATTTTTTGCCATTTCGAGATGCCGGATAATATTCTCGGTAAACACCACCCCTACATCAACCATTACGCCGATTGCGATTGCTATACCCGAAAGTGCAACTATATTTGCATCGACACCGAAACGTCTCATTACAATAAATGTCATTAGTACGCCAATGGGTAAAAGGCTTGATATTAAGAAAGATGCTCTTAAGTTCATTACTAAAATCAGGACGACTATAATGCTTATAAGAATTTCGAGTGTTAAAGCTTCTTCAAGTGTTCCGAGTGTTTCTTTAATTAAGCCCGTTCTGTCGTAAAAAGGTACGATTGTAACTTTTGAAACTGTTCCGTCGGCAAGCGTTTTACTCGGCAGGCCCGGAGATATTTCTTTAATTTTTTCTTTCAAGTTTTTAATAACTTCCATCGGATTTGCCCCGTAACGAGCCACAACCACACCGCCTACGGCTTCCGAGCCGCCCTTATCTAGTCCGCCCCGACGTGTTGCCGGACCGAACGATATTTTTGCAACGTCTTTCAGCCGTACGGGAATATTTTTATTAACCGCAACCACACTCTCTTCGAGGTCGCTGAGATTTTTAATGTATCCCAGGGCTCTTACGAGGTATTCAACTTTATTAAATTCAATTGTTCTTGCCCCTATGTCAAGATTACTTTTTTTAACGGCATTAATGATTTGCGAAACATTAACACCGTACGCTTTCATTGCATTCGGGTCAATATCAATTTGATATTCTTTTACAAATCCGCCTATGGATGCGACTTCGGATACTCCTTTTGCGGCAGTCAATCCGTAGCGAACATAAAAATCTTGTAATGTACGGAGTTCTTGCGGGTCCCAACCGCCTGCAGGGTTTCCTTTTTTGTCTCTTCCTTCGAGAGTGTACCAATATATCTGACCGAGTGCCGTAGCATCCGGACCGAGTGCCGGTTTTACCTCATCGGGCAAAGTTCCGGGCGGTAGAGAGTTCAGTTTTTCAAGAATACGGGTACGACTCCAATAAAAGTCAACTCCGTCTTCAAAAATTAAATATATACTTGATAAACCGAAAATAGAATTACTCCGTATTGTTTTTACACCCGGAATACCGAGCAGTGCAGTTGTAAGCGGATACGAGATTTGGTCTTCGATATCACGCGGCGATCGCCCCGACCATTCGGTGTAAACAATTTGCTGATTTTCTCCTATATCGGGAATAGCATCAACCGGCACCGGGTCGGAAGGGAAAATTGTTTCCCAACCGAACGGAGATGATACTATTCCCCAAATTATAAACATTGCAAGAAAAATGAATGTTACAAGTTTATTTTCGAGGAAAAATTTTATTATTTTATTTAACATATTTTTTTAATTTTAGACATTTGCTTGATAAATATTAGACCTTAGATAGTGCTTTGTTTAACTTAACTGCAATTTCCTTCGCAATTTTCAACATTTCGTCATTTTCTACCGATTGCATCATTGCAACAGGATTTATAATTGCTATTTCAGTTTTGCCGTCAAATTCCTGAAGCATAACATTGCAGGGCAATAAAGTTCCTATTTTATCTTCGGCATTTATTGATTTTAAAGCGAAAGGCGGATTGCAGGCACCGAGAATTCGATACGGACGAAAATCTACATCCATTTTTTCTTTCAGAGTTTTGTTTACATCGAATTGTGTTACGATTCCAAAACCTTCTTTTTGAAGTTCTGTTTTTATTAATTCTGTTGCTTTTTCAATATCGGCAACAATTGTTTTGTTTACATAATATTCCATGATAAAGAGTTTTATATTATTTAATGATTTGTTTTGTTGATATACAATATTTTCCCAAAACGGTTATGCTTTACAAAGGATTTTAAAATTATTTTTGTTTAACAATGATATTGTATATTTCTTATTTTTTCAGATATTAATAAATCAACATCTGAAAACTTGCAATAAGGAAGAAGTAGTATCCGGTTTTTTAAGCAAAGAGTTGCCTGTATTTTTATTTAGGATATAATCTCCGGATAAGAGGTTGTTGTAAAATGAAACCAAATACATTGAAATAATATTTGTTTCATTATTATCAATATTTTTAATGATTAATTTTTCGGGAATTGTAAAGTTTGCATCAAAATGCAAATATTCACTTGTATCTTCGCAAGAGCACAAATCTTTTTTTTGTTTATTTTTTTCAACAATATTGTGCATTTCACATTCAGCGGGCATATTTTGCATTTCGCAAACTTCATTAATCCCTGCATCGCAAGTTTCGGCTTCTCCGAAAAATGATTGTGAATATAATTTTCCTTTTGAATAGTGTTTGTTTATACTTACACCTACGGTAAGAACCAAAAACAAAACCGAAAATATAATATGTGATGCTGTTTTAATCATTGATACAAAAATACAGCTTATTTGCCGTGATTTTTCATATAATTTTGAATAATTATTATATGTTTTTGCATAATATACATATAATAATTAAATAAAGATGTTTCAGCATAAAAGGTAAATATGAAAAATTCAGTTATATATTTTTTCTTTTAGCGGTCAAATTTTTTTAATTTTAAAGTTTTAAAAAGATAAGCTTAAATGAATATAGAATTTAACAAAAACGAAGACATAAACAAGCTTGCTTTATCTGAAATTAAGCACAGGCTACAGAAAATATATCTCGGCGGAGGGAAAAAGAAAATTGAAAAACTTCATTCAAAAGGTAAAATGACAGCAAGAGAACGTATTGATTATCTTGTTGACAAAGGCAGCGATATTTTCGAAATAGGCGCATTTGCCGGCGAAGGAATGTATAGGGAATACGGAGGTTGCCCTTCGGGAGGAGTAGTTGTTGTCCTCGGATATATTGAAAAAAGATTATGTGTTATAGTTGCTAATGATGCAACGGTAAAAGCAGGAGCATGGTTTCCGATTACGGCAAAAAAGAATTTGAGAGCTCAAGAAATTGCAATGGAAAATCATATTCCTATTATATATTTAGTTGACAGTGCCGGAGTTTTCTTACCTATGCAAGATGAAATTTTTCCCGATAAGGAACACTTCGGTCGTATTTTCAGGAATAATGCAAAGATGTCAGCAGCCGGAATTATTCAGATTGCCGCAATTATGGGGAGTTGCGTTGCCGGAGGTGCCTATTTACCTATTATGTCTGATGAAGCAATTATTGTAAATAAAACCGGTTCCATATTTTTGGCAGGCTCGTATTTGGTTAAGTCGGCAATAGGAGAGGAGGTTGATAATGAAACTCTCGGAGGTGCAACTACGCAAACCGAAATATCAGGAATTTTGGACTATAAAGTTGAGAGTGATAAAGAAGCATTAGATTTAATAAGAAAACTGATTGATAAAACATGCATACAAGATAAAAAATGCTGTCTTGACAGAAAATATCCGGCATTACCGAAAAAAGACCCTGAAGAAATTTACGGAATATTGCCGGCGAAACGTGAAACTCCGTATGAAATAAGAGAAATAATAGAACGTATTGTTGATAATTCGGAATTTACCGAGTATAAACCAAAATACGGCAAAACAATAGTTTGCGGCTATGCTCGGATTGACGGCTGGCCCGTAGGTATAGTTGCCAATCAGCGAACTGTTCAGAAAACCGGAAAAGGCGAAATGCAGTTCGGAGGTGTTATTTATTCTGATTCGGCAGATAAGGCGGCACATTTTGTTATGAATTGTAATCAAAAGAAAATACCGATTGTGTTTTTCCATGATGTTACGGGGTTTATGGTAGGCAGCAGGTCGGAGCAGGGAGGAATAATAAAAGACGGAGCTAAAATGGTTAATGCCGTTGCCAATTCGGTTGTTCCGAAATTTTCGGTTGTAATCGGAAATTCTTACGGAGCGGGAAATTATGCCATGAACGGCAAGGCATACGACCCGCGACTGATTGTAGCTTGGCCTTCGGCAAAAATAGCCGTTATGAGCGGAGCAAGTGCAGCCAAAACACTTCTGCAAATACAAGTTGCCTCGTTAAAAGCTAAAGGTGAGGAAATCACAAAAGAAGCTGAAGAAAAGTTGCTTAATGAGATTCAAAAACGTTATGATGAGCAGACAACACCTGTATATGCTGCAAGCCGGTTGTGGGTTGATGCCGTAATTGACCCTCTCGAAACCAGAAGCGTAATTTCAAAAGGTATTGAAGCGGCATCGCATAATCCTATTAACAAGGATTATAAAACCGGAGTTATAAGAACTTAAAAATGTATTACAATTTCTTGATATTAAATATTATGAGTCGTAATTTTGCAGTAAGAATTCAGTAATATAAAACTGTATAAGCTATGGGTGTAACAATAAAATTTAATAATGATATAAATAAGGAATTTGCAGATACTTTAAGGCAAAGAGTAAATGATTATTTTATTCCCTCCGGCTTTGGAAATTTGTTCTGTTTTAAAATAATCATTTACTCTTTGCCTTAAAGTATCTGCAAATTCCTTATTTATATCATTATTAAATTTTATTGTTACACCCATAGCTTATACAGTTTTATATTACTGAATTCTT
>CAMZKI010000092.1 GCA_947311125.1 uncultured Chlorobiota bacterium | reverse complement strand
TAATATTTTTCTTAATTTTTTCATAATATACCTCTTCGTTATTAATTGTTGGTGTATTTTTATTACTGTGTAAATTTTGTAACGATATTTCACTGAAAAAAATCTTTAAGTTGCCGTTGTTTACATTTGTTTTATTAAAAACGATTTCTGATTCTTTATCAACATTATTTACAATATTTATTACGTCATAGTCGTTACTGATATCAGGGATTATATCAACTATTACCCCCTCTGAAAAATAAAACTCATAATTTTTCCGATTTGACTTAAAACTTACTTTTGCATCTAAGTTTAGAAACTCAATTAAGTTAAAAAACTTATTTATATAAGAGGCCTTAAAAGTGAATTTTTTTTCAACTTTTTGAAAAAAATAACTGCCTTTTTTCAAGAAAACAATTTCTGAAGCCTTATCATTTCCAAATTTATTGTTTATTTCTCCGGACACTATTCTGCCCTTTGAAAACACCAAAGAACCTGAAATTTCGTTATTTTTTGCAATTAATATTCCGTCTGCTGAAATATTTTCTATATATTTGAATATAGGTTCTTGCTCTATCTTTAAGAACTGATTCCCGTCCATAATTTAAACTGCTATTTAGTTTAATAGTGCAAAAGTATATATATAAAATAAAAAAAAGAGATTTTTATATTAATATTTCAGTCTCTTTTCATCACAACAACAAATTCATTTAATAATCCTAATAACTTCAGTCTGTCATTATGGTTTAAAACCAAAAGCACAAACGGCATTTTCTTTATAAAAGGAATTAATCCGGATAATGTAAATTCGGTGAGCATTACAACGATTGAAGGGAAAATAATTAAAGAGCTGAAACCCAATTCAGAAAATACGGAAATTAATTTACAAAATTTTCCGTCGGGAATTTATTTTGTCCGAATCAGAAATAATAAAAACGAGCTGTTTTATTTTAAGATAATGAAGCAGAGCCGGTTGAATTAACTTCTGCATTCAGCATCTGAAAATAAAAAACCTTACTTATAGGTTTCTATTCGCTTTTCGATGTCTTCTATTTGCAATTGCAGATTTTTATCATAAGTGAGTTGATCTTTTATAACCTTATCGGCATATAATACGGTTGCGTGATTTTTGCCTCCTATTTCAGCTCCTATGGCAGATAAAGAATATTTTGTAAATTTCTTTGCAAAATACATTGCTATTTGCCGAGTTTGAACAATTTCCCGCTTTCTGTTTCTGGATTGTAATGCTTCTTGACTTATATTATAATAATCGCAAACTATTTTCTGTATATGTTTTATTGTTATCTCTTTTTTAGGTTTAAGAGCCAGACGGTCAATTTTTGATTTTGCAAATTCAAAAGTTATTTCCTCTTTCATTAAAGTTGCATAAGCCAATAAAGATATCATTGCACCTTCAAGCTCTCTTATGCTGCCCGTAATATTTTCCGCAATATAATTTATAATATCGGAAGACATTTCAATACCTGCTTTTTCAGCATTCTTATTAATAATTGCAACTCGTGTTTCAAAATCGGGAGCTTGCAGTTCTGTTGTAAGTGCCCATTTAAAACGGGAAATTAATCTGTCGTCAAGTCCTTTAAGCTCCGAAGGAGGCCTGTCGGATGTTAAAATAAGTTGTTTGCCTGATTGGTGCAAGTGATTAAAAATATGAAAAAATGTATCTTGAGTACCCGGTTTTCCTGCAAATTCGTGAACATCATCAATAATCAAAACATCAATCATCTGATAAAAATGTAAAAAATCATTTCTTGTATTTTTTCTTGCTGAATTTGTAAACTGTAATTCAAATCTTCTTGCCGAAACATAAAGAACTATTTTCTTTTCTCCGAAATTTTCTTTTACTTCAATTCCTACGGCTTGAGCTAAATGTGTCTTCCCCATTCCGGATTTTCCCCATATAAACATCGGATTATAAGGATTATTTCCGGGCTGAGACCCAATCATTTTACCTGCAGCTACCGCTATGTTATTACATTTCCCTACAACTAAGTTGTCAAAACAATAATTATTATTTAAATGGGAATCAACATGAACTTTTTTGATACCGGGTAAAAGATCCGGATGGATAGGGCTGTTTGTTTTTAAAGGAACTTTAACTGATGGGTTAGTAAGATTTGCTCCGTTATTTCCCGGATACAGAACTTTAGAATTTGTGTAATTTGAGTTATCTATTACAATGCTGTATTTTAATTTGGCATTGCTCCCCAACTCTTTTTTAAGAACTTTCTTAAGCAGGTCTATATAATGCTCTTCTAAAAACTCATAAAAAAACTGACTCGGAACATTAATCGTCAATACACTACCTTCAAGTTTTTCCGGTTTTATAGGCTTAAACCATGTATTAAACGTAACTTCCGGAAGGTTATCTTTAATTATGCCTAAACAGTTATGCCAAATTTCTTTATGGTTTTTATTCATTTTACTTACTTAAACTTATTTTAGTTGATACTTTTTTTAATTTTTCGGGAATGTAAATTTGAAAAAATATTTTCATTAAAAAAAATATGATATCTGTTGCTTTTTTCAATTATATTATATTGATATAATTTTCAACAGTTTAATTTCTGAAAAAAAATAAAAAAAAATTCGATAATCAGCAAACACTTAATAATCAAAACCATAACAACCAATAAATGTTAATTAATTGTTAATAAGCCTGTTGTTTTAAAAAAGCCAAAGTCTGCAATACACGACATTTTGTAATGTTTTATAGATAAATATGTGTCTAAAATCCTAAAAACAAGAATATTATTTAGCTATAACGACTTTTGCATCTTTATATGCTTTTTGCAATATTCATTTAACTTTCTTATGCAATCGTTTGCAAATAATTTTAGCTCCAAACAGCGTCATTATACGATTTTTCTTCTTAAATTTGTAACAAGAATTAATTTATAAACATTTAAAAAATATCATTATGAAAAGATTATTTACTTTACTGTTTGTGTTGTTTACAGCATCACAAACTTTCGCACAAACAACCGTAACTTTCAACGTTGACTTGAACGATACTATTACCAGCGGTTGGTTCGATCCTGCAATTGATTCGGTATATATGGCAGGAGATATCTTTGACCCGGCTTGGCAAATGCCCGGAACGGATCAACAAACAAAAATGTCAGATGATGACGGTGACGGTATCTATACGTTGACACTCTCTAACGTAGCAGACGGCACCTATAACTATAAGTACTTTAAAGCCACTGCTGCAGGTGCTACATGGGATAACGGAGAATGGGCAGGTGATCCTAACAGAACCTTAACCATTCCTGTTGTTGCAAAAACAGTTGTTACGGTTGACGATAAATTCGGAGACGTAAATTCTCACGCTGTTGCATCATCAGTTAATCACATTAATTCAACAAGCTTAACAATTTCTCCTAATCCTTCAACAGGTATCTTCTATTTAAATTCTGATTTGAATTTTCGTGTAATGAACATTGCAGGAAAAGTTGTCCTGTCCGGAAAAAGTAACCAAATAGACTTAACCGGTTTTGCAAAAGGAATGTATTTTGTAAAATTTGATACAAATGAAATAAGAAAAATCATTGTTCAGTAAAACTCACAACAAATTTAATATTTAATTAAAAGCTCGTATAAGAATACGAGCTTTTTTATTGAACGTATCCGCAAACGATTGCGGATACGTTTGCAGTAAATTCAGAACGGTAATGATACAAATAAACAGTT
>CAMZKI010000091.1 GCA_947311125.1 uncultured Chlorobiota bacterium | reverse complement strand
TTTATTTGATTTTTTTTATTCAACCGGTATTTTTTATACTTTTGCGACTCAAAAATTAATCAGAAAATAAATTATGGCTAAGAAGGTTAAACCAAAATTGGAAGAAAGTTTAGGCTCTATTGAAGAATCATTATCAAAAACCGAACAATTTCTTGAGAAATACCAAAAGCAGTTATCAATTGCTGCATTAGCAATTTTGCTGATTGTAGGCTTGATATATGCTTATAAAAAATTCTATGTATTGCCTCGTCAAGCCGAAGCACTGGAACAAATTTTCCCGGCTCAGCAATATTTTGAAAAAGACTCTTTTGAGCTTGCTTTAAACGGCGACGGAGATTATCCCGGATTTATTCAAATTATTGAGGACTACGGAGCTACAAACGTTGCAGAAGGTGCTCTTTTATATGCCGGAATCTCTTTTTATAAAATCGGAGATTATGATAATGCTATTGAATATTTGAAAAAATTCAAAACCGGTGATAAATTACTGTCGGCAATAGCATACGGTAATATCGGCGATTCTTATACTGAAAAACAAGAATTTGAGAACGCTGCAAAATATTACAAAAAAGCCGCTGATGAGAACAACAAAGTAGTGAGTCCTGTTTACCTGATGAAATTAGGAAGAGTTTATGAAAAACTCGAAAAATGGGAAGATGCTTTGGAAGCTTATCAAAAAATTAAAGACGACTACAAAGAAAGCCCGGAAGCAAGAGGAATTGAAAAATTTATTACAAGAGCAAAGTTTAATCTTTAATTGTAATGGTGTTTCATAATAAGTATAAAAAGACCGGAAAATTTTCCGGTCTTTTTATTTATTTTATTTCACCAACTTCAACCCTTCGGTTGCTGACTTATCGGAAGGAGTATTCATAAGAACTTTTAAAAAAAGCAGTTTTGCTTTATTCTTTTTTCCCAAAAAATAATCTGTCCATGCAAGCATTAAATTAGCATTATAATCAAACGGATAAAGGTTCACTACTTTTGAAAAATATTTCTCGGCAGTCGTATAATCTTTTCTGCCGTAATAAATAAGCCCCAAGCGATAATTTGCCGTAGTGCTTACAGGATTTATCTCTAATATTTTTTTATAAATATTTATTACTTCAGTCCATTTTCCCTGAGCAGCTTTAGGATATATCAACCCGAATTTTGCTTCTTCCGAATAAGGTTTTAAAGTTACGGCTTTTTGGTAATGTGCCGACGATTCGCTGAATAGCCCGGCATTATACTCAAGCCAGCCCAGGCGCAGATTGATTTCGTAAGAATCGTCGGAATAAACTTTTTTCAATTCATCTGCCGCTTTTTTATACGAGCCTGACTTTTCCAGTGCATAACTTGTTTTAAATGCCTCTATAATTTTGCTGTCAGCCTGACCGAAAATTTGAGAGAACACGAATAAAAGAACAATTGTTAATTTGATTTTTGTTTTCATATTTTAAAAATTTTGATTATTAATACTTTCTGAAATACCATTTTATCCCTCCCGTAATTGTTTGGTTTATATATTCTGCGGAATTTTCATTTCCGTTAATGTCAAAATCATTCTCTTTTACATTATACTGATAGTTTACGAACAAATTAAAACGTCCTTCTGCAAAGCCTAAATTAAGGTAATTTTCTATTCTTAATTTTGTTTTATCAAGGTCATTATTTACGATAAAAGCATTATATTCAGTAAAATTATGCAATTCTCCTATTGTAACCGACGGGCTGATAAATGAGTTTTTAAACAGTTTAATTCCGAAACTTTGCTTTATTGCCGGATAATAATTATATACACCGCCGACTTCTTCCGTAAGGTATATTCCTTTAGTTTCCGAAAAGAAATTATTATTTCCGAAAGGATAAATTCGAAGGCTTAACGAAGGTTGAATTTGCATATTCCCGTTTAAATTCGAGACAGACGTTTCAACAGTTGTATTAAATACAGAAAAAGATTTGCTTATATTAAGCGAGCCGACAAAACTGTTTTCGCTGTATTTGTATAAAACAGGATAAACCATTCTTCTTCCGTAAGAAACAGGCACGGGGTCTTGCGCAAAATACGAAGTATTAAGCAGATGTATGCCTCCGCTTACATTTAAACCCTTGCCTAAATGATATTTTAAAGAGAAATAATATTCGTTTTGGTTTAACTGCTCGGAATATTCCGCCGGTAAGTTTGCGTCTGCCGTCCTTATGTTATTATTAATTGTCAAATGTGAATATCCGTGAAATACGGTAGTTCTGCTTCCCGCCAAATGCTCCAAACTCAAATTATACCACGATTGCCCCGTAACGTTTATTTGCTCCACTTGTTCGGAATTCGCAGATGTATATTTATATTCTTCGTTTATGTCTTGTTTTGTTGAAAAATACAGTGCGTGAATAAAAGAATATTCACTTTCAATATCTAATTTTGCTTTCAGTTTTCTGTCAAAAGAGTCAGCTAATAATCTTGCATCGCCGAATCTACCCGAAAAAAGATATGAAAAATAAAGATACTCTTTTAAAGTTTGGTCATCTTTATTTGTTTTGTAAATTTTTTCAAAATATTTTACGGCTGCAGCATATTTTTTAAGTTCATAAAAGGCTATACCTAAGCGATAATCTAAATAATAAAAGTCGATACCGCTTTTTCGGGCTTTTTTTCCTGTTTTTATCAGATTTTTCCAGTCTTTTTCAAGGTATTGGCTGTATGTCTCGGCATCAACCGAGGTTACGTTCATTTCTGTTTGTGCAGAAACATTTCCTGCCGCAAATATGAAATACAGAAGAAATACCGTTAACTTTTTCATAGTTTTGCTAAGTTTATATGTTTTTTTAAAGGTAATATTGCAATAGTTTGTGCTGTGCTGTTTTTGTCAAAATATTTTATTTCTGTTTTTCCTGATTTATATATTGTAATTTTGAATTTCAGTGTTTCTTTTATTTTTCCGAAAATTATTTTAGAAACTTGAGATTCTGCTTTTATAAAATCCGGCATAAAATCATCGTCTTTTTCAGTGTATTTCAATTTATATTCTGACTTAAGAAATATGTAAAAGGGTGCAAAAAAATCCTGAAATATCATAACAGGCTTGTTAAAAAACAAATCAGGTCTTATAATTCCTTCCGTAACCGTATTTTTATAAAATGATTTTCTCACATTATACAGTGCTGTAAAAAACAAAAACATTTCAGATTCTTTATCTCCGTAATAATTTGTTAAGAATAAGCCGGAATCATTTTCGTAAAAGTATATTTTAGTATTATTTTCATTATCAATGATAAATGTCTGATTCCAAATGTCTTTTTCAACTTCCCATTGTTGTGTTTCTTTACCGTTTTTTATTATCTGCAGTTTTTTTCCGGGTATAAAATGAAATGCATTGCTGAGTATATCATCAATTTTTGCAGGTTCAACCAAGTCGTTTTCTTCAGGTTTCCCGAATGTAAAAAGTTCTGTTTTATTATTTTTCTTAATTACAAAATTATACAGCGGATAATCTAAGGTTTCCGAACCCACATAAGGTGTTATTTGCATCTGAAAATGCAAATGAGGATAAGGAGAATGACCTGAATTTCCTACCCGTCCTATTATATCACCTTTTCTTACAAAGTCTCCTTTTCTTACCTTAATACTGCCTTCTTTTAAATGGCTTACCTGCGAATAAAGGTATTCTCCGTGTTTTATAACTACTGAATTTCCCCAGTTTTGCAAAATATTAACATCTCCTATTTTATTATCGGGGATACCGTCCGTAATTTCGGCAATAACACCTGCCGCCGGAGCAATAACAGGTTTTTCATAACAAAAATAGTCTTTACAGTAATCGCCTTTATCTTTATATTGTTTGTCGTTTTCGTCTTTTATAATAAAATCCCAGGCATGCTTCCATCTGTCTTTATGCGTATATTTCCCGTTATGTGCCTGCATAACCGCCCAAGACCCGATAAAAGGCAAATTTATCGGGAAATAGTTTTTATTTTTAAGTTCTTCTTTGCCCGTATGATAAAGATATAAACTTTTTTCGGGAGTTTTTTGTCTTATAAAAACATCTGTTAATTTTTCATTTTTTTCTGTTCTTAATTTTAATACGTAAATAAACAAAAGAACAATTATATTAAAAGGCAGCGAATAAATTGATATTTGCCAAACAGCAAATATATACCCTAAACTTGCAGTAACTATGACCGTTACAGGAAGCAAAATTACCGTCCATAAATAAGATCTTTCCGAAGGTATTACAAAATATCCTCCTACGGCAATTGAAGTCAATATGTAATTAAACCCGATAAAAGTGTATGCAAGTGCAGAAAAATCAGCACCTATAAGATTATAAAACAGGTATGCAGACCAAAACCCGATTACGGATAATGAAAATGCAATTCTTGAGTAATACAAAAGCCCTATTGCCGTTATTATTCCGGCAAGAATATTATTTTGGAAAAAAATTGCTCCGAGAGACAAGAAGTATATTTTAACACTCTCTAATACAGGCATATTACTGAACCAGTCGTATAGCGTAACTAAATTTTTCCCGCCGAGAGCATATAATTCATTATAAGTATAAATACCCCTTTCCGATAATCCGAGAGAAGAGAAATCTTTAGTTGCAAGAATTATTGCCCAAATGCCAAACAGAAACGGAATGCTGAGATAAGGCAATGCATATTTTGCCAAAATTCCCTGTAAAGCTACGGTTATAAAAAGTGTTAAAAGAGCTGCAAAAATAACGACAACGGTTAATTCAAAACCGGGAACAAACATAATGCCTGTCCCCAGACCTACCAAAAGAGCATTAAATCCGTAAAGACCTTTTTTTATTGTTATTTTATCGTATCCTAATATGAATGCAATTATGTTTGCGGTTAAAACAGACAGAAGTCCGTATAAACCCGCCCAAAAATCAAGAAATGTTACGAAGAATAACAGAACCGCAAAAAATTTATTCTCAGAAAAAAATATCTGAGAATAACTGTTCAAAATTGCATTAAGTAATGATTTTATTTTATGTTCTTTGACCATTTACAATTTCTTATTTTAAATAATCGGGAATTTTTTCGTGAGAGGTTAAGCTTTCGTTTGTCTCACTCTCTCTGATAATATGCGTTTCACCTTTTGTATCAATTAAAACGATTTTAGGTCTTAATGTAATAAACTGCATCCATTGCGTCATATTATAAGCACCTACTCTTTTAATAACATAGCTATCTCCTTTTTGTAAAAGCGGAAATTTAACAGCCGAGCGTATAATATCAATATTCATACATAAAGGCCCGTATATCGTTGTGTCTTCGCTGTGTGAACCGGCTTCTTTTGCAGGGTATATTTCGTGTTCATACCAAAAAGAGGTAAAGAGCGTATTAACGCCTGTGTCTATAATCATTGAGCGTCGTCCGTCGGCAAGTCTTTTATTTGCTAAAACGCTTCCTACTATATATCCGGCATCGTCAATTAAAGCCCTGCCTGTTTCAAGAAATAATGTAGGCATTTCATTAGGGTCTAAATCAGAATTTATCAAAGCTCCGGAAATTGCTTCGGCATATTGGTCAAAAGTCGGGCAAGTATCTTTTCCGGGTAAATAAGCTCCTTTTAAGGTGTTTTTGGAAGCAAAACCGCCGCCCATATCAATATATTTAATTTTATGATTAAATTTACGTTCGATTCTTACGGCAAGTTCTGCCAATTTTGATGCTGCAACGGCATACGGAGCAGGTGTCATCATATAGGTGCCGATATGCGTATGCAGACCGACTAAATCCATTTTTTCACTCATCATAATTCGGTTAAGGGCATTCCACGCCTCACCGTTTTCGTAATTGAACCCGAACCTGTCCCATTGCGGATAAACTCCGGTGTCCATATTTACGCGTATGGCTACTTTCGGTCGTTTTTCAAGTTTCTCGCTGACAGATAATAATTCATATAATTCGTCAAAGTGGTCAATATGAATATATGAGCCGTTTTCAGTTGCTTTTATTAGGTCTTCTTTTGATTTATCCGGACCGTTAAAAATAATTTTATTTCCGGGGATTCCGTTTGCAACAGCTTTATCGTATTCAAATCCGGAAACGACTTCTGCCCAGGACCCCTCGCTGTGATAAATTTTACATATTGCGTTTAAATAGTTTGTTTTGTATGACCAGGCAAACTGAACTTTAGGATATCTTGAAGTAAAAGCCCTTTTTGCTTCGTTAAAAGTTTTTCTTATTGTTTTTTCTGAAATAATAAAACTTGGCGAACCGTATTGTTTAATTAATTTTTTAACCGGTATTTCGTCAATTTCCGTAATTACGGGCATTTTAGCCTGCATTCCGAATTTATCAGGCATTCCTGCATTTATTTTAGTTATTACAGGTCTTTCGTATTTTAATTTTTCTTCCATTTTTATATTTTTTTAATTTCCTCAAAATTTTAGATATCTTTATAGTTCTCCGGTAACAGACAGTTTTTCAAACTGAGATATGTCACCTATTAAATCGTATGAATACCGAATAAACATTTTGCCTACATCGTATGTTTTAAACGGTTCGACAGTTTCTCCCAAAGCAAGCCTTACAAGTGCTTCAGGTATATTTTGTCCTGCTCCGACAGCAAGGTAAATCCAAGCAGGTATTCTCGGATTTATTTCAATAATATAATATTTATCAGAATGTGTTTTTATTATTTCGAGTTCCATTCCGCCTCGCCACTTAGTTTTTTGTATTAAATCTCTTGTTATTTCAAGCAATTTTTCATCTCCTAAAGTTATTCCTCCCCATGCTTTACCTTTATCTGTTATGTATTGTTTTCGCATAGGAACGGCTGCAATCGTATTTCCGTTACCGTCTCCTAAAGCTGCCACATTAACTTCGGTTCCTCGTATAAACTCTTGGATAATAATCGGAACACCCCATTTCGCACTTATTTTATTGAAATATTCGGTTACCTGAGCTGGTGTATAGGCTAAATATGCATCATAAAATTTACCTTTTACCAGCAGAGGATATTCAAATTCATAACGTAACTCGGCTATGTCAGAAATCTTTGTTACGGGCTTACTGAAAGGAATATCAAAATTGTATTTTTTTCCGAATCCGGGCAGTTCTGATTTGTGCCTTTCTTCAAATTGTTCTATAGTAGGCAAAAATGTTTTAATTCCGGTTTCTTTGAGATATTTTTCTGATTTCATAAAAGTAAATAGTTCTGCATCAAAATTAGGAATCAAAACATCAGGCTTTTCTCTTTTACCGATATATTCGATACGTTTCATCAGCTCGTCCGAACCTGTTGAAGGATAAGGAATTTGATAAACTTTATCGCATATGTTCTCCATATAAATTCCGGGCTCTAAATTTTCGTAAGCAAGTCCTACTATGCGAACATCAAAGGATTCTGCCTCCCGCAAAGACCGTATTACCGGAACTCCGGGTCCGGGATTATCGGTATTGTTTAAGCCTGTTACCGCTATTGTATATTCTGGTTTCATATGTTTTTTTATTCTGTTAAATGATGGTTCTGCAATACAGCCGTAAAATCATAAAAGTTATTTTCGAACGTAAGTTTGTCAATTTCATAGTTCTCGGCAAACCATTTTATAATTTCATCATCTGTTTTTTCTTCTTTAAGAAGTTCTATAATTTTTTTACCTGTTTCGTTAACAGAGAAAGAATCTCCGGTATTGGGGTCGAATAAAAAACCGCTTTCGCTTACTGCTATATTTTTTTTTAGTTTCATAATTACTTTTTTTAATTTTGATTAAAACATCTTTTATGTTCAGAATTAAGTATGTTATGATATTTTTCCTGACTTATAAATTGAGGTTTATAAACAGAGTTACGCATTTTAAGTTGTCTTGAGAAAGCTCGCATATGGTTCCCTGAACCGCATTTTAACATTTCATACACTTTTTTAATTTTCTCACTTTCAATCTCTTGAATATACTTCTCTAAATCATAAATATCTACATCTTCAATTGTTGCTCCTGTTTTAAGTGCAGATATTAAATCTCGGCTTCCGTCTTCAATAAGCCGGTTATATAACTCCTGAAGCTCTTTATTTTCAAAAACTCCGGCAGGGTTTAATTTGTATCGGATACCGAAATCTTTTAATAAGTTTTCCACTAAACTCATATGATATTTTTCACTCTTACTGATATTTTGAAAAACAAATAAATCATATCTGTCAGATAAAAAACTGTAAACATCATATGCCAACTTTTCTTCTTCATACATATATTTTAAACTTTCTTTTTCAGCATTTGTTATTTGTGCATTAAGTTTACCGGTGAAAATAAAGACC
>CAMZKI010000090.1 GCA_947311125.1 uncultured Chlorobiota bacterium | reverse complement strand
ATATTGTAAAATCAGTTCTTTCGGTTGATGCTATTACATATAAACTTCAATATATTGCTTATTCATACGGAGGTTGGGATGTTGAAGAAAACACTCTTTATTTCCGTTATATTCTTTTAAAACCGTTACAGACAAATCTCCATTCACTTGGAAATAAAGAGTGTTTTCTTCAACATCCCAACCTCCGTATGAATAAGCAATATATTGAAGTTTATATGTAATAGCATCAACCGAAAGAACTGATTTTACAATATCGTCCCACTCGCCGTAAAAGGCACCTGCCGTAGGATGCAAATAAACCGTTTCTGAAGCCAAATAAGAACCGGCAAAACGTGTTGATACAGATACTATTGCACCGGCATAGTTTTCGTGTTCTTCACCGTCACTTGTAACACTGACAAATCTTAAATCCCAATAGTCACCAATTTGAAATTCTGCATCAGTGGCAGGCAAATCAGCTCCGTCAATTTGAAGTCCGTCTCTTAACTCTGCAAAAGTAACGTCAAATGATACAAAATGCGTAACAGTTTCGGTAATATCAATAGTTTTAAATAAAACTTCATCAGAAACTAATGCGTTACCGGCTGTATCAATAGTATGAAATGATTTGAACACCTTAACTTGAGTGGTTTTAACAGCACCCTGAAAAACCTTAAATTCAACAGTGTAGGGTTTATCCTCTCCCACAACATAATACACTCCGGGTGTTTCTATTTCGAGGAGTCCCCCTTCTGAAGATGTCGGAGTGACATCAACAGGGTCTATACATGCTCCCATCATTAAAATAACCGAAGCAAGTAAAAAATAAATTTTATTAATTGATTTCATATTTCTAAGATTTAATTGTTCCACCATAATTTAGTTGTTAATAAATCAGCTCCCTGATTTGCAACTGCAGCTTGATAATTGGCAGCATTAAGAGTTTGTTCCGTTGCAGGATAAGTGTATCTTGAAGGAATTTCATCTATAACACCGTCAATAGCAGGAGATAAGGTCGGATACCCGGTCCTTCTCCATTCAGTCCATGCTTCAACTCCCTGACAGAATAATGCTAACCATTTTTGATTTCCTATTTCCTCAAGTGCAGCATCTGTGCTTGCAGATAAAGAAGGAATACCGTAACCTTCAACACCGTTTTCTGTCATTGATGCAATATAACCTGCTTGATAGAAAGAATTAGCATCGCCTGAAATATATCCTTTTACGGCTGCTTCAGCTTTCAGGAACATAAACTCCGAATAAGATAAGAAATATCCGGGAAAATCAGGCTGTAAAAATCTTTCCCCTATGGGAGAAACATTATTATAGTTATAGTCATCATTAGGCACATTAAATATACCTGCGGGTTTTCCTCTGTATTCTCCGTCAGCATTAGGTTGTGCATAAACTGATAAACGAGGGTCATTGTTAGCTTTCAACATATCAACCAACACATCACTTACTTTAAACTCTTCTCTTACACCGTAAACTATTGATTCAAAAATAGGATTTGCATTAGGATAAGATGTTAAGTAGGGTAATTTAGCTTCATCACCTATTGAAGTAAATACAGGTCTTGATAAAACTTCTGTCAATTGGGCACTTACGTCAGCTTTAGCGGACATTCTCATTAATACTCTGAATTTAAGAGTATTTGTGAATTTTTGCCATTTAGTATAATCTCCTCCGTAAATTAAATCAGAAATCGCATTAATTTCTCCGCCGTCAGCCGAGTATAAACCGTTTGCTTCATCTAACATCGCAAGAATACCGTTATAAACTGTCTCTTGAGTATCATAAACAGGCTTAAAAATGCCGTCTTCTGCACTTACAGCTTCAGTAAACGGAATATCTCCGTATAAATCTGTTAAAATCGAGAATGCATAAGCTTTTAATGTTAAAGCTACAGCCTGCATATTTGTATTTTCTTCCTCAACAGCTAATTTATACATAACATTGGCATCAGAAGCTAAATCTTCATATAAACCGTCCCACACAAAACCTATTACACTTTCTCTGGGAGTATACATTGCTTCTGCATTATACTGAACTTTAGCCCATTGTTGAGACCAGCAAGAACCCATATCTCCTCCTACAAATGTGCTGTAAAGAAGGTTACCGGTATTTCTTACCGCATCTGCTATCAATAATCCCGATTCAATTTTTGTAGGATTATTCGGATCTTGATTTATTACATCAAAATCTTTATCGCAACTTGTCGTAACGAGTAATGACGATAAAAATAATATAAAAACAATAATTTTTTTCATAATTCTTTAAAATTTGAAGTTAATATTAAATCCAACACTTTTTGTTGAAGGTAACTGACCAAATTCTTGACCTTGCTCACCGTTTGCGTTACTGAAAGCGGTTTCAGGATCAATATGAGGCATTGTTGTATATAAAAGTGCTAAATTTCTTCCTACAACAGAAATTGATAAATCTCTGATAGGTAATTTAGACAACATTTTTTTAGGTAATGTATAACCTAAAGTAACTTGTCTTAATTTTACGTATGATGCATCGAAAACAGAACTTTCGACATTATCATTTGAATAAGCAGCTTTATTAAATTGTTCTGCTGTTACAACAACATCATTAGGTCTGTATGTTCCGTCACCGTTATCAATAACACCTTCTCCTACAACTCCTGATTCTCTTCCTGTCAGTGTTTCACTCAATATACCTGCATAACGTCCCCATGTTGTAGTCATTGTATGTAAATCTCCTCCCATTTTAGCATCAATAAGAACGCTTGCTCTTATTCCTTTATAAGATATCGTATTTGTGATACCTCCTGTCCAGTCAGGTTGGATATTACCTAAAACTTTATACTCTTCGTCTAAAGTAGGAAGGCCGTTTTCATATATAATATTTCCTTCAGGATCTCTTGCAAAAGCAGAACCGAATATAACTCCGTAAGGATAACCTTCACGAGCTTGTAATGACATATTCCATTGTCCTCCTAATGTTAAAGATTCCAAATCTCCGAGAGATACAACTTCGTTGTTATATTTCGACCAGTTAACATTAATGTTCCATACAAAATCTTTAAATCTTACTACGTCAGCACCAATCTGTACTTCAATACCTTTATTACTCATTTCTCCTACATTATCCCATGCAGACAAATAACCTGTAGCAGCAGATACTTCTACCGGAACTATTAAGTCTTCACTTTTAGTATCATAATATGTAGCGTCCAAAGTAACTCTTCCGCCAAAGAATCTCGCGTCAATACCAAATTCTAATGATTTTGTAGTTTCTGATACTAAATTAGGATTATTCAAGGTTGTTCCGTTATACGGCAATAAAACATCTCCCCATGGGTCTGTTCTGAATGAGAATGTTTGTTGTAAAGAGTAAGGACCTAAAGCACCGTCACCCCCCACAATAGCATAACTTCCTCTAGCTTTAAGGAAAGAAAGAATATCTGATTTAATAGATGCCATTTCGGTAACATCAGCACTTAAAGAAACGGAAGGATAGAAGAATGAATTATTATCAACCGGTAATACGCTTGACCAGTCATTTCTTCCTGTGAATTCAAGGAACAGATAATTTCTGAACCCTAAAGAGCCGCTGAAATAAAGACTGTTAACTCTTTTTTCGCTGTTATAATTAACTAATACAGGTGCAACGCCTGATTTTACGTTAGATAAGTTGAAAACTTTGTCTAATTCTAACTGTGGTGCTTGACCTACAATTCTTTTATAAACGGTTTTCATTTGATTTCCTCCCAAGTTCAAACCAAAATCTAAATCATCGGTGATTTTTTTATTGAACATAAGTAAAAAGTCAGAGTTTGTTTCATACCAAGTTCTGAAAGTTTCTTGATAAAAACCGTTAGGATATTCATTAGAACCGTGAGCTTTTTGTTGTGTTGTAACAGAAGACCAATAATCAGTACCTGTTCTTACCTGAGCAGTAAACCAGTCAGTGAATTTATATCCCAGCTTAATGTTACCCATTACTCTGTCTTTATTTAACTGATTTAAATTAGTGTTCAATACCCAGTAAGGATTATTTTGGAATCTGGTATTCCAGTTCAGCGGAGTTCCTGCAGCAGCAGTACCCTCAGCAGCCAAAGGAAGATTTTCGTAATCTCTTAATGCTTCAAAATCAACGTTTCTTCCTGCCCAAATCATTTGTTGAACCGGATTTTCGTTATTATAACCTACCGTAGGTAAGTTGTCACTTCCTGATTTTATATAGCTTACGGTAAGACCTGCATATAACTTTTCTGTTAAATTTGCATTTGCAGAACCGTTTATTGTCGTTCTTCCGTAATCAGTATTAGGAACAATACCTGTTTGAGCTAAATTCGTAACAGATAATCTGAAGTTTGCATCTTCATTTCCGCCTGTCAATGCAACATTTTCAGAATGTGTCATACCTAAATCATAAAAGTTTTTGATATTGTCAGGAACTGAAACCCAAGGTTCGGGATATTGTCCGTTGCTTGTAAACTGAACAGCTTCCAAGCCTATATCAAGAGGCATTCCCCAACTTTCGTCAACACCGGCACTACCGCTGGATCCGTCAATAAATTCAAAGAAAGTGTTACTTGCTCCTTGTCCGTATGAATTTTGGAAATCAGGAAGTCTTAAAGGAGTCTCAACAGTAAAACTTGAGTTAAAAGAAACACCTATACCTTTAGTGTTTTTTCCTGTTTTAGTTTTGATTAAAATAACACCGTTTGCAGCTCTTGAGCCGTAAAGTGCAGCAGCATTAGCTCCTTTCAATACCGAAATTTCCTCAATATCGTCAGGGTTAATATCGGCAGCACCTGAAGGAGTATCAAAACCTCCGTAAGAAGCGGCAGAACCGTAGTTCGTATTATTAATAGGAATACCGTCAACTACAAAAAGAGGCTCATTATTACCCGTAATTGAACTTGCACCCCTCAAAACAATTCTTGAAGATGAACCTACTGCACCTGAAGAATTGGTTATCTGAATACCGGCAATCTGACCGGAAAGAGAGTTAACAATATTAGTTTCTCTGGCTTTTGTAAATTCATCACCTTTCAAGTTTTGAACAGAATAACCTAAGGCTTTTTTATCCTTAGAAATACCCAAGGCAGTTACAATAACCTCATCAATTACTTCACTTGAAGGTTTCATCGTAACATCAATAACATTTCCGGTTATTGTTACTTCTTGTGTTTCCATACCGATGTAAGAAAACACCAAAGCGTTAGAACCGTCCGGAACTTCAATAGAATATGTACCGTCACCGAGTGTCATGGTACCTATTGTTGTTCCTTTCACAAGCACACTGACTCCGGGTAATGCCTCACCGGCATCGTCAGTAACTTTACCCGTTACCGTGTTCTGAGCGTAAACTTGCAATCCCAATATTGAGAAAATTGCAAATAATAGCATTAGTTTTTTCATAAACAAACAATTTTTAGTTAACAATTAAAATTCATTTTATCAGACAAACTTAATAAAAAAATAATTCTAAACAAAACAAGATATGTTATTATTTTCAATATTTTTTATTATCCATACGTTAAACCCTTGATTTAACATATGTTATAAAACATACAAGGCGTTAACATTTTTTAACAATTTAAGCCGCAAGCTTTTATTTATCACAGATTACAGAGGTTGGCCTAATATAAAAAATAAAACACTAAGGCTTATCTTTCCGTATATGACTTATTTGTAGATTTGTGCAATTTTAATTATACTTTTGTGAGCAATAAAAAATTCAAAAAACATGGAAAATCAATTAACAGATAAAGCTAAAAAATGGTTAGGTAATGAATACGATGAAAAAACCCGTAATACAGTAAAGCATTTGCTTGAAAATGACGAAAAAGAGTTAAGCGAATGCTTTTATAAAAATCTTGAATTCGGGACAGGGGGATTAAGAGGAATTATGGGTGTAGGAACTAACAGGATAAATAAATATACAATAGGAGCGGCAACACAAGGATTGTGTAATTACATTTTAAAAAATATAAAAGACAACGAAAAAGTCAGAATAGCCATAGCTTACGACTGCCGAAACAACAGTAAATATTTCGGAAAAATAACGGCTGATATTTTCTCTGCCAACGGTTTTTACGTATATCTCTTTGAAAGTTTAAGGCCTACACCTGAGCTTTCTTTTGCCGTAAGAGAACTCGGATGCAAAAGCGGTGTTGTAATTACTGCATCCCATAATCCTAAAGAATACAACGGATACAAAGTGTATTGGGAGGACGGAGCTCAAATAATATCGCCTCAAGATAAAGAAATAATAAAGGAGGTAAATGCCGTAACAGATGTAAGCAAAATTAAATTTGAATGCAAAAAAGATAACATAACATTGCTCGGAGAAGATTTTGACCGAAAATATATTGACAGATTAAAATCTCTGTCTTTATCTCCCGACATAATAAAAAAACATTCTGATTTTAAGATTGTTTATACACCTATACACGGGACAGGAGTAAAGTTGGTTCCCGAAACATTAAATACTTTTGGTTTTACTGATATATATAACGTTCCCGAACAAGATATTACAGACGGAAATTTCCCTACCGTAGTTTCACCCAACCCTGAAAATGCGGAAGCCCTGCAACTTGCTCTTAAAAAAGCTGAAAAAGTAAATGCCGATTTGGTTCTGGCAACCGACCCGGATGCTGACCGCGTAGGAATTGCCGTAAAAAATCCGGAAAATAAACTTATTTTGCTTAACGGCAACCAAACAGCAAGCCTGCTTGCCTATTATTTAATAAAAAAGAAAAAAGATACCGGGCATTTAAAGGGCAACGAGTTTATTGTCAAAACAATAGTAACTACAGACCTTCTCAGTGCAATGGCTTCGTCATTCGGTATAAAATGTTACGAAACTCTGACCGGGTTTAAATATATTGCTCAAATTATAAGAGAAAAAGAAGGTGCAGAGAATTTTATTTTCGGAGGAGAAGAGAGCTACGGGTATCTTGCGGGTGATTTTGTGAGAGACAAAGATGCTGTAATGTCGGCGGCACTAATTGCCGAAACGGCTGTTTGGGCAAAGGAACAAGGCAAATCTTTATACGAATTACTCATCGATATTTACACAGAATTCGGATTTTATAAAGAAACTCTCGTAAATGTCGTAAAAAAGGGCAAAAGCGGTGCTGAGGAAATCCGAAAAATGATGGCTAATTTCAGAAAAAATACTCCGAAAGAAATTGCAGGTTCAAAAGTTGTTGAAATTAAAGATTATTTATTACTACAAAAAGAGAATTTTGTAACGGAAACTATTGAAGAAATAAATCTTCCCGAATCAAATGTCATTCAATTTATAACGGAAGACAACTCAATTATAACCGTAAGACCTTCGGGAACAGAGCCTAAAATTAAATTTTACGTAAGTGTTAAAGATAAGCTGTGCTGCAGAGAAGATTTTGATAAGGTTAATGATATTTTATCCGGTAAAATTGAAAAAATAAAAATATCTCTCGGACTTTAGTAATTAGAAATTGTTGCCCGAAAATAAGACAACTCTCGGGCAACATTTTTTTCAGTTACTCAAAGAAGATTCATCAAAATTTAAAGGCAGTAAATCTTTTGTGTTATTAATTACCGTAATTTTTGATTTGCTGACCAAAAATATCTTTATCGGTTTTTTGAACCTTGTTTCGCTTTCATTTAAAACCTGCCGGCAAGAACCGCAGGGCGAAACGGGTGTTTTTACAAAATCATTATTTGTAAATGCCGTAACGGCTATTGCTTCTACGGGAACATCCGGATATTTTGAGTTTGCATAAAAAATTGCAACTCTTTCGGCACAAAGCCCTGACGGGTATGCCGCATTTTCCTGGTTTGTTCCTGTAATTATTTCGCCGTTTTCGAGCAAGACCGCTGCTCCGACCTGAAATTTTGAATACGGAGCATACGCATTTTTTACAACCTCTTCAGATTTTTGAACTAAAACTTGTTCTTCCTTGCTCAGTTCCTGAATCGAATCGTATTCAAAAACTGTTATTGTTATGTTTTTCTCCTTCATAATCTTTCTTTTACTGTAAAAGATGCCCCGCAAAAGCGAGGCACAAATATTTTTTTAAAATCATAAGTACTTATTTTTCAGGCACATTTTTGAGTGTTTCTTTTAAGAAATCCCAAAATTTTGCAACTGATTCTATATGAACTTTTTCGTCCGGCGAATGCGGAAAGCGAATAGTGGGTCCGAAAGAAATCATATCCCAATTAGGATAAGTTGCCCCGAGAACACCGCACTCTAAACCGGCGTGAATTATTTTAACTTCCGGAATTTTTCCGTATTTTTCATTATAAGATTTTTTCATTGCAGACAGAATCGGCGATTCGAAATCGGGTTTCCAGCCGGGATATTCTCCGGAAAACTTAATTTTTGCTCCGGCAAGTTTAAACAATGCTTTAATATCTTTTGCCAATGCTTCTTTTGCGGAATCTGACGAACTTCTGACTAAATTTGCTACCGTAATTACACCGTCTTCCGATTTTACTATTCCCAAATTTGTCGAAGTTTCAGGTATTTCAGGCATTTCGTCAATAAATCTTAAAGCTCCGTGAGGTGCTGCACATATTGCTTTGATCAGTTTTTTTGCAACTTTATTTTGAATAACCGACCCGGGGATTTTACATTCTTCGGCTTTTATTTCAACTCCTGCATCAACTGCTTTTAATTCTGATTTTATAATTTTATTGAAATCTTCGATATATTTTTTCAGTTTATTTTCATCTTTAACGGTAATTACCGCAACGGCTTCGCGAGGAATTGCATTACGCATATCGCCGCCTGTTACGGATGCAAGCCTCAATTTTGTTTTTTCCGAAAGGTTATTAAGAAACCTGAATATTATTTTGTTGGCATTTCCTCTTTGCAGGGGTATGTCAACTCCGGAGTGTCCTCCTTTTAAACCTGTAACGGTAATTTTGTAAGCTTTATGTTTTTTCGGAGTTTTTTCTTCTTTATATTTAAAATATGCAGTAACATCTATGCCTCCGGCACATCCGATATATAGTTCGCCTTCGTCTTCCGAATCAAGATTCATCAAGATATCGCCTTTCAACAAGCCCGGTTTCAGGTTAAATGCACCGGTCATTCCTGTTTCTTCGTCAATAGTCATCAAAACTTCTATCGGCCCGTGTTCTAAGTTTTCTGCCTCCAGAACAGCCATTGCTGCGGCAACACCCATTCCGTTATCTGCCCCGAGAGTTGTTCCTTTTGCGGTAACCCATTCGCCGTCGATATATGCCGTAATCGGGTCTTTTTCAAAATCGTGCTCGGTATCGTTGTTTTTTTGCGGAACCATATCAAGATGTCCCTGTAAAATAATTCCTTTTCTGTTTTCGTATCCTTTTGTTGCCGGTTTTCTTACTATAACATTTCCTACCTCATCGGTAATATGTTCTAACCCTTTTTCTTCTGCCCAGTTTTCCATAAATTTAATTATCTCGGCTTCTTTTTTTGAAGGACGGGGTATTTTTGTCAGTTCAACAAAGTTTTTCCAAACTTCTTTGGGTTCCAGTTTTAATAATTCTTCGTTCATATCTGAGATTTTTTACTTGTTTACAATGTTTAATTTTTTCATAAAATCGTCTTTATATGATTTTGACAACGGAATTGTTTCGTTTTTTTCCGTATGTTTCATATAAATCATATTATTATCTATTTTTTCTATTTT
>CAMZKI010000089.1 GCA_947311125.1 uncultured Chlorobiota bacterium | reverse complement strand
TGAAAATAATATTTTAAAAAACACAATTAAAATGAATAAAAATAAAATTGTAAAATTAGATGTTCGTCCCATACTGGAAACGGGGACAGACCCTTATCATGCAATTATTGATACTCTGAAAGCAATGGAAGAGAACGAAACTTTATTGATAATAAATACATTCGAGCCCGTTCCTTTACTTAACAAATTAAGCAGTCAGGGGTATGAATATGAGGTTGAACGTCCTGACAGTAATACAGTTTACACATATCTGTCAAAAACCGGAGAGGCAAAGAAAGAACCAGGCAAAGTAAAAGATTCAAAACAAGAATTAACTTTTGAGGATGCAGAAAATAAATTTGCCGGTAAAATGCGTGAAATTGATGTAAGAGATTTGGAAATGCCTATGCCTATGGTAAGTATTTTGGAAGAAACGGAAAAATTAGATAAAGACGAAGCTCTTTATGTTCATCACAAAAGGCTGCCTCAGTATCTTCTTCCCGAACTTGAAACAAGAGGATGGACATATGTAAATAAAGAAGTTGATGAAAATAATATGAAATTTATAATTTATAAAAAATAAAGATATGCAAGCAGGATTAAGTACTAAAAATGCTCCTTCGCCGAGTGTGGTTTTACCTCATTACGCCGTCGGGGCTATTTTCTTTTTAACAGCATCGGTTTTACTTTTTTTTACTTCCGGTGACTTGGCAAATTCTTATATCGGACCTAAAGTTCTTTCTGTTACACACATTCTGGTATTAGGATGGATTACACTGATAATTTTCGGTGCTTTATATCAACTGATACCTGTTGTTATGGAAGTAAAACTGTTCAGTGAGGTTTTAGCACACATAAGTTTATATACTTTGATGATAGGAACGGTTCTTTTAAGCTATTCGTTTTGGAATAATTACATAGGAGAAACGATATTTATGCAGGCAGGAGGAACGTTAATTCTTGTTTCGGTTATCTTGTTTGTAGTAAATACACTCTTCAGTGCCCTTAAAACAAAACAAAGAACTTATGAAAATGCTTTTATCATTTCTTCTGTTTTTTGGCTGCTGCTTACGGTTTTATTAGGTATCTTTATAACCTTAAATTTGGTATTCAATTTTGTTCCTAAATCAAATATTGATTTGTTACCCGTTCATTTTCATATAGGAATTACAGGATGGTTTATGATGCTTGTAGCAGGGGTTGCAAGTACGCTTTTACCGATGTTTTTTATAGCTCATAAATTAAATAAAAAGCTTTTAAAAATATCATTTTATCTGACAAATATAGGTCTTATTGCAATCTCTCTTAATCTTTATTTCGGTAAAAATACAGTTATTACAATAATTTCGGCATTTATATTGCTTGGAGGAATAATTTTATTTGTAAAATATAATTATGATGCTTATAAAAAACGACTGCGAAAAAAACTTGATATGGGGATGAAACTTTCAGTTTTAGCATTTGTTCTGTTATTTTTATCTGTAGTTTTCGGTATCTTTTCTGCATTAAAACTTGATATTCTGTCTGATTTTTCAACAAGAATAAAATCTCTTTACGGAATAAGTCTGATTTTAGGATTTCTGACATCAATTATATTAGGACAAATGTATAAAACACTTCCTTTTATTGTTTGGCTTAAACTATATCAGGATAAAGTGGGGAAATTTAAAATACCTATGCCGGCACATCTTTATAACGAAAAAACGGCAAACTTGCACTATTACTCTTTTATTATCGCTTTTATAACGATTTTTATCGGAATTTTACTCAAAGAAAAGTTGCTGATAGAAATAAGTGCCGTATTTTTTATCATAACGGCAGGACTTTTCACATTCAATACTTTTAAAATTTTATTCCACAAAGAAAAAACAGAACCTTTAAAATAATTAATATTATGTTAGATACAGAAAAATTATCAGTTACGGAAAAAAGTATTCTCGAAAGAATAAAAACTGTTATAGACCCCGAAGTTGAAGTGAACATTGTTGACTTAGGGCTAATTTATGAAGTTCATCATTACGAAGAAGAAAAAAGAATACATATAGTAATGACTTTGTCGGCAAGAGGCTGTCCGGTAGGTGATACAATTATTCAACATGTAGAAACCGTAGTGAAAGCATTTTTGCCTGATTATGAAACAGAAGTAGAACTGACTTGGGAGCCGCAATGGACTCCGGAAATGATTACTCCTGAAGGAAAAGCATTTCTTAATATGTGAAATTTGCAATAAGTGAGTTTACGGCAGCATTATATCTGTATTAAACAAGATATTTTGCTGCTTTTTTAGTTATGAATAAGATTATTTTTACTTTTGCTGTAAATGGATAAAAATAAATTGGCATACAGTGAAGGATGGATATCTATAGTTGTAAATACCATTCTTTTCGGTCTTAAATATTGGGCAGGTATTGTTTCAGGCTCTGTTGCATTAATAAGTGATGCATGGCATTCGTTATCGGATTCAATAAGTTCTGTCGGTATAATAATCGGAACTAAAATATCATCAAAACCTCCGGACGAAAAGCATCCTTTCGGACACGGAAGAGCAGAGCTTATAACATCAATACTTATAGGAGTACTTCTTGCCGTTGTAGCATATAACTTTTTTTTAGAGTCAATCGAGTCAATCAAAAATCATAAAAAAGCAGTTTTCGGAACACTCTCAATAACTGTGTTAATAGTATCAATCATAATGAAAGAGATGTCTGCACAGTATGCTTTCTATACGGCAAGAAAAACAGGATTTTTATCATTAAAAGCTGACGGGTGGCACCATCGTTCCGATGCGATTACATCAGTTTTAATTCTTGCAGGAATATTTATAAATCCCTATTTTCCCATGATTGACGGAATATTGGGAATTATAGTGTCTCTTTTTATTCTGCACACAGCTTATTCAATTATTAAAGAAAGTTCAAGTGCCGTATTAGGAGAATCATGCAGTGAAGAATTTATTGACAAGATAAAAAAAGTTGCAGGTGATTCTGCAGGTTTTGATGTCGGTATTCATCACATACATTCTCATAATTACGGAAACCACAAAGAGGTCACGTTTCATATAAATCTTTCCGGAAATATGACAGTTGAAGAAGCTCATAATATTGCCGATAATATTGAAAAAGATGTAAAGAAAGAGCTTGATATTACTGCAACTGTTCATATCGATGCAAAATAATTTTAATATAGAAAAGACATTATATTATCGAATTATTTTGACGTTAATTTTTAAAAAACACAGACATAATGAATAAAGCGGTTACGGTAAAACCTCGAAAAATAAATAAAAAAATACAAGTTATTGCATCTAAAAGTGTGCTGCAGAGGGTTATAGCTTGTGCCGTTTTATCAGAACGTAATACTGTTATCAACAACATTTCTATGTGTGATGATTGTAAAGCGGCTTTGTCGGTTGCCGAAAGTTTGGGAGCTGAGGTAATTGTCAGGAATAACCGAATAACAATTGTACCCGGTAAAAAAGAAGTAAAAAACATAATAAATTGCGGAGAATCCGGCTTGGCGGCAAGAATGTTTTCTCCGATAGTTACCTTATTCGGGGATGATTTTGAAATTACGGGAAGCGGTTCGCTGAAAAAACGCCCGCTAAATGAAATCTGTGATGCCTTAAAACAGTCGGGTGTCAAGTGTCGGACAAATAAAGGATTTATTCCTGTTTCTGTATCAGGAAAACTTAAAGGCGGAAAAATAGAAATTGATGCTTCTTTAAGTTCTCAGGTATTAACAGGTTTGCTAATTTCTATGCCTAAATCAGGTAACGACTCTGTTATTAAAGTTGAAAATCTTAACAGTAAGCCGTATATAGACCTCACCTTGAGTGTTTTAAGTGATTTTGGAGTTGCTGTTAAAAATGAAAATTACAAAGAATTTTATATTAAGGGAAAACAAAAATATTCTGTTTCGGAATATACCGTTGAAGGGGATTGGAGCGGTGCTGCTTTTTTGCTTGTTGCAGGACTAATTTCCGGAAAAATTGAACTTACGGGTTTAAATATAAATTCATATCAAGCTGACAAAAAAATAATTGACGTAATAAAAAAAGCAGGAGGAAAGATTTATGTTACAGAGAATTCCGTAATTACAGAACAAAGTAATCTTAACAGTTTTGAGTTTGATGCAACTCACAGCCCCGATTTATTTCCGCCTCTTGCCGTATTGGCGGCAAACTGCAGAGGAATTTCCGAAATAAAAGGTGTAAAAAGACTGATTTATAAAGAAAGTAACAGAGCAGAAACTTTACGGAGAGAGTTTTCAAAAATCGGAATTGAGATAAAGATAAAAAATGATACAATGTTTATTAAAGGCGGAAAAATAAGAGGCGGGAGAATAAATTCAGGTAACGACCACCGAATTGCAATGGCTGCTGCCGTTATTGCCCTTAAGGCCGAATCGGAAATAATAATTGAAAATGCTTACAGCATAAACAAATCCTACCCTTCTTTTTATGAAGATTTACTCGGAATAAAATAAAAAACCGGCTATCGTGCGGCAAGTAACGAAACGGAAGAAATAGTGTCGCCCATTCCTACTAATGTTACAGGTTTATCTACTATAATTGCAGGCACGGCAATTATGTCAAAATCATTATGTTCAAATATGCCCGTTTCAATAATATTATTTTTTCCGTAATTTTTCCGGATAAAGACAGATAAATTTTCAAGCTCATTAAGCCCTGTTTCCGAAACGATTTTATCTTTTGCCCACAACAAGTTTGCTTTATTTTCAAGTGTTCCGGTTCCTGCTTTTCCGGCTGCAATTACGGCAGCTGTTTGCATACCTTTTCTGTTCTGAACAGGTGTGATGCGAAATCCTTTTTTCTGTAAGGTTATGTACAGCCCGAACATATGAAGCTGCATTCTCGGTGTTTTTGTGTATTCAAAAACTTTCAGCATAGCTTTGAAGAGGTTTACCGAACTTGTGGTTAAGTTACACTTTTCAGCTAATTCTTTTTCATTTATAACATCAAGAATATCAATAAGTTCTCTTTCGTTAAAGCCTATGCTCTCAACACCTTTTGCAATTTTGTCAATTAAATATTTTCTTATTACTTTATCTTGTGTTGAAGCAATCTCAAAATGGACAAATGTATCTTTGTTATTTTGTTTTAATTTTTGCAGAACTTTCAGTGATGCAGCCGCTTTATCCTTTCCGGAAGTGCCGTCCGGTAATTTTTCTTGTAACATTTGATACCCGGAAAGTATAATGTATTCATAATTTATATCGGGCTGCGAAATTCGTTCAACAAAATTTTTATCAATATGAAGTTTAAAATTCAGCGGGTCGTAAGTTGCAATGAAGCGATTTGATTTAGGACAGGTATATTTTTTATTATTGACGATAACCGTATCATTTTTATCAAATTCAAGGATAAAATGAATAAGCGGAACGTCATTTTTTCTGTGAATTTTACTTGCTTGTTTCAGGCTCTTTTTTTCATCAACTGAAATCAAATTCGGAAAATTAAGAAATAACTTTGCCTGCATTTCAGGCAATGACGCACAATGCACAAATACATTTTTTACATCACAAGCAGCAGCAACATTTGCTGTTATACCGCCTTGTCCGCCCATTTGTAATTTATTGTAATTAAGTGTATTGCCGAGTTTCTCAAAAGTCTCTTTGCCGGAAATAATCCATTCTTCGGCTATTCCGTTTTTGAAGCATCGCAGTAAGCCTCTGAACACATCTTCAGGTTTGTTAATTTCTTTTTTGCCGGAAAAAAGAAAATCTTCGCTAAGTTTAAAATCAGAAATGTATTTTTCGGTTTGTTTTCCTGTAATTTTTACTACGGCATCAATATTGGTGTTAAAGGCACTTATCATACCGTTTATTTCTGACATTTTCTTTAATTGTTCCGGAACTGTTTTGTAATGTTCCGACCAGATATTTTTAATTTCAGATAAATTCATTTGTTTAAGTTTATTTATGGCGCCGTAAAGATATAATTTGAATAATAATTGCAATCAGTAATGAAACAATACCTATTAAAAAAACACCCCAAAAATCAAGATACTTATAAAAAAATATTCCGACCAGAGGGGCAAAAGCACCTCTGAAACCTGTTAATGAAAGGTGAATTGACTGATAATCAGCAGCATCTTTGTCTTTACTGAAATATGCCGAACCGATATACCATAAAAGTCCCATCATAGCTCCGAAAATTCCGTATGATAAAAACGAAAGCATTAAAGACCAGTAAATTTTAATGTTAAAAACGATTACATAGCTTGGGTAAAATTGTGTTAAACCCATAAAAAAAAGATATAACAACATCATCAGGAAAGTATAAACTGCAAATTTTCGCGGATTTATTTTTCCCATAAGTTTGCCGAAAAACGGTGTGAGAAGTATAGAAACCGTATTATAAAAGTTTTTATAAAATGCTATACCGGAATAGCTTAACTTAAGCTCATTTTTCAGAAAGATTGCTATTACCGCAATACTTACAAGCCAAGCAAAACCGTAAAACATAAAGCCTGTTTCAAAATCTCTGAAGGGCTTATTGGTTTTTATAATATGAATTAAATTTTGTTTAACTTTTTTGAGCGAGGTAATAATACTTCCGGTTTTCTCAGTAATCGGAGCCTGATATTTTATTTGTGTAAGGATATAAATTGAAGCTATTCCGAGAAAAGCTAAAAGCGGATATACGTAAATATATGAATATGATTTATAATCAAGCAATAAGCCGAATGCAAAAGTTGCCGCAAGCATTATAATTTTGTTTGCCGTTGATGCATAACCGTATAGCTTGCTGAAATTTTCGTGTTTATAACTGTTTTTTAAATATCCGTTTATCATCGGAAAGATAAGCGGATTTGTTGAGTAATATATTAAAAAAATAATCAAAAATAAGACCTGAAACATAAATTGATCGGTTTGTGCCGATACGGATTTAGGGAATAGCAACAATAAAAGTAAAGGTGCTCTGGTAAGAATCGCAATTGTCCGCAAAAATTTAGTCTTATTAACTTTTCGCTTTATAAATTCATTGAAAGGAATTGAAAAAAGCAAAACAACAGTGGTAAATTGAAATAAAATACCTATTTGATACGGAGAGCCTTTCAGTTCTTTTATCAAAATGAACTCGTTTAATGCCAAAACACCGAGAATGATACCGTCAAGAACAGAGTAGGCGAGGTGCAGGTAAAATGCTTTTTTTTCTGTTTCCGAATAAAAATTAATTCTGAACTTCATTAAATATTTTTCTGCCTATCCGTAAATCTCTTTTTTTGAAGCTGCCAAGGTATTTTGCAGGAGAGAGACTATTGTCATCGGACCTACACCGCCCGGAACAGGTGTAATGTATGAACATTTGCCGGCTACTTCTCCAAATTTTACATCACCTTTTAATTTCCACCCCGATTTTGTTTTGTCCGATTTTACTCTGTGGATACCAACGTCAATTACAATTGCATCTTTTTTTACCATATCGGCGGTTAAAAATTCCTTTTTTCCGATTGCGGCAATAAGTATATCTGCCTGTAAACTTATTTCTTTCAAATTTTTTGTTCGGCTGTGGCACAAAGTAACAGTGGCATTTCCTGTTTCGTTTTTTTGCGAAAGAAGTATGCTTAAAGGTTTGCCGACGATATTGCTTCTTCCTATAATAACACAATGTTTACCTGAAATTTCAATATTGTTTCGTTTAAGAAGTTCCAAAATACCTTTTGGTGTAGCGGGAATATAAGTCGGTAAGCCGAGAGTCATTCTGCCGGCGTTTACAGGGTGAAAACCGTCAACGTCTTTTTTCGGATCAACGGTTTCGATTACTTTTTCTTCCGAGATGTGTTCCGGAAGCGGTAATTGAACAATTAATCCGTCGATATTATCATCTGCGTTAATTTCTTTAATTTTGTCAAGCAATTTTTGTTCGCTTATATTTTCTTTAAAGCGAAAAAGACTTGATTTAAAACCTGCCTGTTCGCAAGCTTTTATTTTGTGGGCTACGTAAGTTTCGCTTGCACCGTCGTTGCCTATGAGTATAGCAGCAAGATGCGGCTGTTTGCCTCCGTTTCTGATAATTTGCCTGACCTCCTCAGCAATTTCAGATTTAATTTGTGCTGATATTTCTTTACCGTTTAAAAGTTGATAAGCCATTGACAGTTGAGAGTTAGAAAGTTGAAAGTTAGAATGAAGAAAGTTTTGAAATTATTTTCTTCTTTTTTTCTTGGCGGCTTTTCGTATTGCTTTCATTTTGTTTCCTCCGCCCTGAACCATTTGCATCATTTTTTTTGTATCGCCGAATTGCTTTATTAATCTGTTTACTTCTTGTATGTTAGTTCCGCTTCCTTTTGCTATTCTTTTTCGTCGGCTGCCGTTCAAAATTTTAGGGTTTGTTCTTTCTTCAGGTGTCATTGATTGAATAATGGCTTCAATACCTTTAAAAGAATCGTTGTCGATATCCAAATTTTTCACCATTTTCCCCATTCCCGGAATCATAGAAACCAAATCTTTGATATTTCCCATTTTTTTAATGGAATTAAGCTGTTTTAAGAAATCGTTAAAATCGAATTGATTTTTTGCGATTCGCTTTTGCAGTCTGCGGGCTTCTTCTTGGTCTATTTGTTCTTCGGCTTTTTCTACCAAGGAAACAATATCTCCCATACCGAGAATACGGTCTGCCATACGTTCCGGATAGAAAATATCAAGAGCATCAATTTTTTCGCCTGTTCCTACAAATTTTATCGGTTTTTGAACAACGCTTCGTATTGTTAATGCCGCACCGCCTCGTGTATCACCGTCAAGTTTGGTAAGAACAACACCGTCAAAATTTAGTCTGTCGTTAAATTCTTTGGCTGTATTTACGGCATCTTGTCCTGTCATTGAATCAACAACGAATAAAATTTCGTCCGGTTTTACGGCTTTTTTAATGTTGCTGATTTCATTCATCATTTCTTCATCAACGGCAAGTCGACCGGCGGTATCGATAATAACGACATCGTGAGCATTCTTTTTGGCAAAATCAATGGCTGCTTTCGCAATTTTTACGGGATTTTTATTGTCTTCTTCAGAATAGACTTTAACACCGACTTGCTCTGCCATTACTTTCAGCTGTTCAATTGCAGCGGGACGATAAACATCGCCGGCAACGAGAAGCGGATTTTTTGATTTTTTCTTTTTCAGAAGGTTTGCAAGTTTTGCTGTAAAGGTTGTTTTTCCTGATCCCTGCAAACCGGCAATAAGAATAACGGTAAATTTATCCCGGATATTAATTTCGGCGTGTTCGCCGCCCATTAATTCGACTAATTCGTCATGAACTATTTTTATTATCTGTTGTTTAGGTTTAACAGATTTTAAGACATCTGCTCCGACAGATTTTTCTTTTACTCTGTTTGTGAAATCTTTTGCAATTTTAAAACTCACATCAGCATCGAGTAAAGCTCTGCGAACGTCTTTTAATGCATCGGCAATATTTATTTCGGTTATTTTTCCTTGTCCTTTAAGAATTTTGAATGATTTCTCAAGCCTTTCCGATAAATTGTCAAACATATTCCTGTAATTATATTTTGAAATAACTGTATAAAACTGCCGGCAAAGATATAAAAAATATCAGATGTTTTTTTTAAAAAAAAGTTTTGTGAGAGAAATTTTTGTTTTAACTTTGCATCCGCAATTGCGAGAATAGCTCAGTTGGTAGAGCACGACCTTGCCAAGGTCGGGGTCGCGGGTTCGAGTCCCGTTTCTCGCTCTTTTTTTATTTAAAAAAACCAATTGTTTCCCGGATGGCGGAATTGGTAGACGCGCAGGACTTAAAATCCTGTGTCCAGTAATGGACGTGCCGGTTCGATGCCGGCTCCGGGTACGCAAAAAGACTGTCTTATTCTGACAGTCTTTTTTTATTTTTAAAAGTTTTTTGTAATTTTTTAGTTTAAAAGTTCCCAAATACTGCCTGTCCAAACTTTTAATTTGCCGTCTGTAGTATCGAAATATATACTTCCTAACTGCGGACTTGTCGGCGGAGCTGACAGAGCAGGAGCATTAAGTAATTGTGTTGCATTTATTGTGCCGCCCGTAAATGTTCCTGTTCCTATATCTAAGTTATCATTTGCTACGTCCGGGCTTATGGTGTTTGTATTTCCGTCTCTTTGCCAATATTTTTCCCCTCCGTTTGCTATTATTATTTGATCTATATCCCATTTTACTGCTAAGTTATCTCTCAAAGCTTTTCTTTCTGTTTCGGATACAGCGTTTGAATAAATCATAATTTCTGCAAAATCACCGTCCCAGAAACCAACGGGAGTATAATCTCCGCCACCTAATTTTAAGTTTGCCGTTCCGTCTGATATATCGTTAACAGGAGCATTTGCTGTTGCTACCAGTGTGCCGTTAATGTATAATTCATAAGGCTTTCCGGGAGCCCATACAAATTCAGCAATTTGATAATTGTCAAGGTTCATATTCGTATATGCATAGGTATAGCTGCCCCATGTTAAATCTTCAAACAAGAAGTTGTCAGCATTTCCGAAAGCAAATTCTCTGTTGTCCGGAGAAGTTAAGTATTTTGAAATTATGGCCATTCTTTTGGTGTCTGCCGGTTTAACAACAGCAACTATTGTCAATCCTTGTGAGTTATTATGCAATTCAATGTCTCCTGCACTCATTACATCATTAATACCATCGAAACGAACAACATTTTTGTTGTTTTGAACAGCAGTCTTTAATATAGGCTCTTCTCCGCTGAGGGCTGAAAAAACATGTCCGTTGGCTAAGTCTGTCCAGGTTGAAACAACACTTCCGTCTGTTCCGGATAATTGCGAAGCATCTAACCAGCATTCTAAATTAAGAATGTCAGTCGGTGTTTTCTTTATAGTTAAGTTTTTCTCTCTTACTATTTTAATTGAGCCGTTTATTTTTTGTAATTCTACGTAACCTCCCGGAGCAATAACGCGTGTTTCGGATGATCCGTCAATCAGGTTTCCGTTGGTAATTCCGAATAATCTATTTGAGCCTGTATTGAAGAACATTCTTGAAGAGCCTTCCGGAAAGTCTGATATATCAGCCGGCAGAGTAACATTAATATCTCCTGTATCAGTATTTACAAGTAAGTAGTCAAAGTTCCAATTATCTGCAGCTGTATAATCAACAGATGTTGTAATAACTGTAGGTATATATCGTCTGCTGTCCTGTATTTTCAACCATTCTGTTCCGCCGTCTGATTTTATATAAAAACCTTTTCCTGTGCTTATTATTTGTGCGGGATTATCTCCGTCAATATTTTGTCCGCTTGTTGTTTGAATATTCAGAATGCCTTTACCGGAGCATTTATAAAGTCTTAAGAAAAAGCCCTCATTAGCTAATGTTGCATCAGGAATTGTTATTGTAGTAGTTGTTGTGTCAGCCATAATGTAGTAAATTTTATTAAGTTCCGTAATTACGGCACTGCCGGAGGTTGCGTCTAAATGAATAATTGTATCTAACATTATATCTCCCAAATTATAATGTCCTCCGATACCGAGCCATCTGGTGTCCAGTCCGTCGGCGGAGGAAAGCACATATTTATTATCATCGGTATAAGCAGCTGCGGATGATTCGTATCGATAAAAAGTACCGTTTGAAATAACGTAGCACATATCATTATCGGTTCCTCCTGCAGCTTCTGCGGCAGTGACATCTGCAAATTTTCTGATATCTTCTCCGAGTAATTGCCAGCTTGTTCCGTTATAATAATAGAAACCTTTTGTACCGTCAGTTTGATATACAAGTAAACTTGATGCAGGTGTTGTAATACTGTTTTTTTGAAGTTCTGTTAAGCGAGGTAACAGAACACCTTGATTTCCGGCACTACTTTTAATATCCAGAATTGCAGACGGATCGGCATCGGTTCCGTCATCATTTACGGCTATTCCTTGCGAAAAAGAGATATTAGTATTTAAGAAAATTGCCAGAAGAATTGCGAAAGTTAATTTAATATGTTTCATGACTTAAATATTTATAGAGGTTAATATTTTATTTTTTTAATATAATTTTGTTTCTGTATATATTTCCGTCATGAAACATATTAAATTAAGTTTCGCAATTCTTCTGGCAATTTTCTTAAATACTAATATCTCTTTTTCGCAAGGAATA
>CAMZKI010000088.1 GCA_947311125.1 uncultured Chlorobiota bacterium | reverse complement strand
CTGTCAGTGCCATTAAAGCCGGAGCACACGAATACATAAACAAACCTTTTTCTTTTGAGGAAATTAATGTAAAAATAAAAAACATTAAAGATAAAATAGAAAAAGAAAAAGAAATTCAACTGCTTAAAAGAGAAAAAAAGGATTCCGTAACTTTCAATCATATTATAGGAGAGTCTGAAAAAATAAAAAGCCTGAAACAACTTGCTAAAAAAATTGCCAGAACGGAAACAACAACAATTCTTCTTCTCGGCGAAAGCGGAACCGGAAAAGATTTATTCTCAAAAGCAATTCATAACGAAAGTAACAGAAAAGACAAACCGTTTGTAACCATAAACTGTTCTTCGTTACCGGAAACGCTTTTGGAAAGCGAACTTTTCGGGTATGAAACAGGGGCATTTACAGATGCAAAAAAACAAAAAAAGGGGCTTTTTGAAGTTGCAGAAGGCGGAACTGTTTTTTTAGATGAGATAGGAGAAATAAACCAAACGACTCAGTTAAAACTTCTGAATGTTTTGGAAAACAGGACAGTCAGAAGACTTGGCGGAACCGTTGATATCCCGGTTGATATCCGGATTATAGCAGCAACAAATAAAAACCTTAAAAAATCAGTGGAAGACAAACTTTTCAGGGAAGATTTATATTACCGGATTAAAGTTTTTCAAATAACAATCCCCACACTCAGAGAACACAAAGAAGACATACCGGATCTTATCAAGTTTTTTATTGAACAATTCAATCTTCAATTCAGAAAAAATGTAAAAGATATCGATCCGAAAGTTTTAGATTTAATGATGCAATATGATTGGCCGGGAAATATAAGAGAATTGAGAAATGTTATGGAACGAGCCGTTATATTAGAAACAGATACAATATTGCACGAAGACTGTTTGCCCGGAGAAATAAGAGATGCAAACTGCATCGAAAAAGAATGCCATCCGTATAATTTTGTAATTCCGGATGAGGGAATTTCCATGGAAGAATTTGAGAAAGAACTTCTGAAAAAAGCTTTGGAAAAGACAAATAATAATCAAACAAGAGCCGCTCAATTGTTAGGAATATCAAGAGATACATTCAGATACAAAAAGAAAAAATATGACCTTTAGCTGCAACTTTGCAATTTGCCGAAAATAACGGTTTTTATCAGTTAAAAGAATAAAAAAACTGACTTTTATCATTGTTTTCTGCTTTGCAATATCGTATTTTTGTATCTTAAATTACAAAACATTTCTATTGTATATGAATAATATTTTAGAATTTTTAAAGCCGCCGGGAAAATGGAAGATTCCCGCACTAATTATAACAGGAATTATAATCGGACTGACGGTATTTATTCTTTATATATCTAATGCTGTCTCATATTTATCAGAAAAACCGGAAACTTGCATAAATTGCCATGTTATGGTACCGCAGTATTCAACATGGGGACACAGTTCTCATCGTGAAGTTGCAACATGTAACGACTGCCATGTTCCCCATAATAATACGGCGAATAAATACTTCTTTAAAGCAAAAGACGGTTTAAGACACGCAACAATTTTTACGCTTCGCAAAGAACCGCAGGTAATATTTATTAAAGATGCAGGAAAAAAAGTCGTTCACGACAACTGTATAAGGTGTCACTCAAGGCTGCTTACAGACAGCAAGTTAGACACACAAACAAAGTTTAAACATTACGATAAAACAGAAAGAGAATGCTGGGACTGCCATCGTGAAGTGCCTCACGGCAGAGTCAACAGTCTGTCCTCTTCCCCTTATGCTCGTATTCCTGTTAACTCCCCGAAAATTCCCGAATGGTTAAATAATTATAAATAAAAAAATTATGAGTGATAAAAAAAGAAAACCCATAGTTAATTGGTTAATTTTAGCGGCAACCGTTGTTGTTGTCTTTTTATTGGGTATGCTGGCCTCTTCCGTTACGGAAAGAAAAGCTGAAGCCGTTTTTGCATACTCTCCTACAGTGAAAATAAGTCAGGAAGAACCCCGAAACGAAGTTTGGGGCGAAAACTTTCCGCGAGAATTCCAGTCTTATTATGAAACTGCCGACACAACATTCAGCAGTAAATATAACGGCAATGCAATGATTGATATGCTGGAAGTTGATCCCAGGTTAGTAGTATTGTGGGCAGGTTACGGCTTTTCTAAAGACTATAATCAAGGAAGGGGGCACGTATATGCCGTTACTGATCTGCACAACTCTTTACGTACGGGCGGACCTACAGGTCCTGACGACGGACCTATGCCTTCAACATGCTGGACATGTAAAAGCCCTGATGTTCCTCGCGTTATGAAGAGAGACGGTGTTACAGAATTTTATACAGGGAAATGGGCACGCTTAGGAAGCGAAATTGTTAATCCTATAGGCTGTGCCGACTGTCATGATGCCGAAACCATGAATTTAAGAATTTCCAGACCGGCTTTAATAGAAGCATTTGAACGACAAGGAAAAGACATAAATAAAGTATCTCATCAGGAAATGCGTTCTTTGGTATGTGCACAATGTCACGTAGAATACTATTTTGATAAAAAAAGACCGGGTGCGGAAGGTTCTGCCTACTTAACCTTTCCTTGGGACAAAGGTATGAGTGTTGAAGAAATGGAAAAATACTATGATGAAAAAGAATTTAAAGACTGGACACATAAAATAAGTAAAGCCCCTATGCTTAAAGCTCAGCATCCGGGATATGAAGTTTATTTAACAGGCATACATGCAGAAAGAGGAGTTTCTTGTGCTGATTGTCATATGCCCTACAAATCGGAAGGCGGAGTAAAATATACCGATCATAAAATTCAAAGCCCGCTCAATAATGTTGCAAATTCTTGTCAGGTTTGTCACCGCCAGGAAACAGAAACACTTATTAAAAACGTATATGACAGGCAAGATAAAATAATCGAAAACAGAGATAAACTTGAAGAACTTCTGGTAAGAGCACACGTTGAAGCCGGCAAATGCTGGGAATTAGGTGCTACGGAAGAGCAAATGAAAGATATTCTTACCGGAATAAGACACGCACAGTGGAGGTGGGATTATGCGGCAGCAAGTCACGGAGGCTCTTTCCATTCTCCCGTTGAAATAGGCAGAGTTATAACTACGGGCATTGATATTGTTCAGGAAACAAGAATAAAACTTGCACGCTTGCTTATTGAACTCGGCTTTAAAGACGAAGTCCCTTATCCGGATATTTCAACAAAAGAAAAAGCTCAGGAATTCATAGGACTGCCTATGAAAAAGCTGAAAGAAGATAAAGAAAGGTTCAAAAAAGAATTACTGCCTAAATGGCTCGAAGATGCTAAGAAAAGAGAAAGTAATTATAAAACGACGGACTTATAGTGAAAAATGATATAAAATTATATAAGACCTTCATTTCGGAGGTCTTATTTTTTAAAATAATATTAAAAAGTGAATAATAAGAATAAAAAGATTTGGGATAAACCTTGGGGCATTACGGAAAGCTGTATAATAGTAACAGCTTTTATTATAAGCGGATTTATGATTGATTTTTTTTCAGACGGTAATACCGTCGTAAAAGTATCATATCCGTTAAATATTATCATTTTATGCTCATTCTTCTTTATTTTGACCATAATATATTTTATTCTGAAAAAAAGTTATACTGTTAAATGGCTGCAAAGTGTAAGTCTGTCGGTTGTTTCTGTTGCCTGGCTGTTAATTCTTGTTTTACTTGCCGGAATATTTAATCAGGAGGTATCTTCGAAAAAAAATCTTATAACAAACCTTAATATTAATAATATCTTTCAGTCAAGTGCATTTATAATATTACAAATAATCTTACTGATAAATTTGTGGTTTGCAATATTGAAAAGGTTTATAGGTGCGTCTTTACGGGACATAGGATTTATATTGAATCATTTCGGAATTTTAATTTTAATTATATCCCTGAGTTTTGGAAGCGGAGACATAATTAAATACACTTTAAAAGTCAGCAAAACAAATTATACATGGAAGACATCCGAAAAAAAATCAAATAAGGAACTTCCGTTTGCCTTTGAATTACTTAATTTTAAATTAGATAATTTTCCTGCAAAGATAGGAATTATTGATAACGCAACAGATGAAGTATTAACGGGAAATGACAAGATTTTACAGACAGATACAGATACAGATACAGTTATCCGGTTTGAAAAAAATAAAATAAAGCTGCTCAAATATTATAAAAACGCCGTGAAATTCGGAGAAAAATTTCATCCGGTAAACGAACAGGGCTCTTGTCCTGCGGCTTATGTTGAAATTGAGGATAAAAAAGGAAATAAACGTGAGGCTTGGATAAGTTGCGGCAGTTATCTATACCCGTCGATTTTTTTTCCGGTTGACTCATTTTACACATTGGCTCTTCTTGAGCCTGAACCGAAAAAATATGAGTCGGAAATTGCCGTATATTTTAAAGACGGCAGTGTTAATGAATATAAAATTCAGGTTAACAATCCTGCAAATATAGAAGGGTGGGATATTTATTTAACAGACTACGACCAAAAAACAGGAGAATGGTCGGATTATGTAATTATAGAAATGGTAAAAGATCCTTGGCTGAAAGCTGTTTATTTAGGCATTATTCTTATGGCGGCAGGTGCTGTTACACTAATTTTTACAGGTAAAAAATATGACAACAGTTTGGCTTAATTTTGAAATATTCGGAACGGCGGCAATTATTCTGTGGTTTGCAGGAGTCTTATTCAAGAACGACAAGAAAATGTCTGTTAATAAGCCGTTAATTATCGGAGGCATAACAGGAACATTAGTTTTAGGACTGTTCGTTACTATGTTATGGATATACCTTGAACGTCCGCCTATGCGAACTCTTGCCGAAACACGTTTATGGTATGCTTTCTTTCTGTCGTTTATAGGAAATGTAATGTATTTAAGATGGAAATACAAGTGGTTTTATATCTATATGCAACTGCTTGCTGCTGTTTTTATTGTTATAAATATTCTTAATCCTGAAACATACAATAAATCTCTTATGCCGGCACTGCAAAGTGTTTGGTTTATACCCCATGTTGTGGTTTATATAATTGCCTATTCTTTTTTAGCGGCTTCTTTTATAATTTCCCTGAGAGCATTGGTCAAAAGTAAAACGAACATAAAAAAAGCCGTTAATCTTGCAGATAACATTGTATATATAGGATTCGGGTTCTTAACACTCGGTCTTTTATTTGGTGCTTTGTGGGCAAAAAAAGCTTGGGGGCATTATTGGACGTGGGACCCTAAAGAAACATGGGCTTTTATTACTTGGGCGGCATATTTAATATATATACATGTAAGAAGCCTGTCGGCACAACCTTCAAAAAAACAATTGATTATTCTCGTTTCAGCATTTTTACTGTTACTTATATGTTGGTTCGGAGTGCAATATTTACCTTCTGCCGTAAACAGTGTCCATAATTATGCGTATTAACGCAAAATTCCGAAAAACATATTCCCGGACTGCCCGGAGCGGAGTTACAGAACTTAATTTGCCGTCTTGATGTTTCATAGAACATTAATTATTTATTTTTTGATAATTGTGTTTATATTTGAGCAGAAAAGAAACCTGTAAAGCTTTATGTCCGGATATCAGGAAAGAGACATAATTATATTCCGAAAAATTAAAAAAGGTAATAAAAAAGCTTTTGACGAATTATTTTATCTTTATTATAAGAATTTGTGTAATTATTCTTACTATATAACAAATGATAAATTTATTTCAGAAGAAATAGTTGCAGATGTTTTTGCAAAAATTTGGATTAACAGAAAAAAAATAAGTATAAGCCAAAATGTTAAATCATACCTCTATAAAAGTACGCGCAACACAACAATTTCATATATAAGAAAAAATAAAAATATATTTTGCGAAATTGAAGAAGACACTTTTTTATACCCTGCAGAACTTGACACATCCCCTGAAAAAAATATAAAAAAAGAAGAGGAACAACAAAAAATAAAAAATTTGCTGTCGGTAATTCCGGAAAGAAGCAGAGAAGTCTTTATTCTGCACAGATTAAACGGGTTAAAATACAGTGAAATAGCTGATTTTCTTGATATATCCGTTAAAACAGTCGAAAAACATATAACAAAAGCCCTTCGTATTTTGCTAAACAATTATCAAAAAAAGAATTGAAAAAAACTAAAAAAGGGTAGGGTTTTTTATCTCTTTATGCGTCATAAGGTATTAATTTATTATTAAACTTTTAAATTTTTACATTATGAGAAAATTTTTATCTTTCATTTTTGCAATGTTATTTGTTGCTACAGCAGCAAATGCACAATTTTCTGTATTACTTGTTGATGATGACCAAAATACCTTGGAGTCAGATCCTATTGTTACAGCATTAACAAACTGGGGCGGTACATTTGATGTGGATACAACAAGCTCTACCGGTGTTCCGGATTATACAGAACTATCAAATTATGATATGGTTATTTGGTATACCGGAAACGACGGACTTAATTTAAGACTCTGGGATGTTTCCGATACTGCCGGTGTCGGTCCGGGAGCGGTAAAATTTAATGCAGGGTTAACAGAATATCTTGCTGCCGGAGGCATTTTGTGGATTGACGGTTTAGATTTTATATATGACATATACGGAGGAGCTCCTGACGATTTTGCTGCAGGCGACTTTGTTTATGATGAGTTGGGAATATCTCAATATTTAGCTCAGTCTCATGCCGATGACGGAACTTTTTCTGACGGAGTTCAACAAATGGATAAAGCAGCCGAAAATACTATTACAACTACCGATCCTATCTCTTGGGTTTATTCAACACTTTGGTATGCTGATGGTTATTCAATTGTTAATGATGCAACACCATTGTATAAAATGGGACCTGCCGGATATGATTTAGAAGGTCAGATTTCGGCTTTTTACTACAATAACTTAATTGTTTCGACATTAAGAATTGCTAAGATAGATCCGCAAACAGATATAGATCAGTTGGTTTCTGATATGATAGCCGCTGCTGAAGCAGGAACTTTTGCGGCAGCATCATCAGTTAATGAAATCTCAGAAACATCTTTAAGTATTTATCCGAACCCGGCAGCTAATTCTGCTGTTATTAACTTTTCGGACATTAAAAATGCGTTGGAGTTGAATGTTTTTGACATTACAGGCAAAAAAGTTTTATCACAAAACGTTAAAGGACAAAATCAAATAACAGTAAACATTTCAAACCTAAGCACGGGATTATATAACTTAATAATCAATACCGATAACAGCAGTCTCTCAACTAAGCTGTCTGTTATTAAGTAAACCTTTTATCCTGACCTTCTCAATACCGAGAAGGTCTGTTTTTATTCTTAAAAATTTCCGTATATGATAACTAAAACAGTCTTTATTATTTTTATGTTTCTTTCAATAACAGCCTTTTCTCAAAAAGTTTCATTGCCGGAAGCAGAATTAATTGCCGGACATTTTTTTGAAAAAACAAATAATAAAAACCTAGTTTCTGCCGAACACCTTACGGAAAAAATATACTCGGATAAAAACGGAGAGCTGTTGTTTTATGTGTTTAATTATAAAAATGCCTTTTTGGTAATCAGTGCAGATAAAAGAAATATTCCCGTTAAGGCTTTTTCGTTTCTTCATCCTCTGAAAACAGAATATGACGATTCTGAAGTTCATATGATTAATATTTTGAAATATGACTACGAGCTTTTTAATGAGTACTTAAAAAACAACCCGGGAGCAGGTACGGAGAATCGTAAAAAAAGGAATGAAATATTCGAAAGTTTTCTGTCAAAAAACAATTCGGATATCACTTTAGGACCTTATTTAGCATCTCTTTTTGGTCAGGTAAATTGTAAAGATAATAACGGTAATTACATTAACGTAACAAATTACTATACTCCCGATAATTATGCCGCAGGTTGTGTTGCTATAACTTTTATGACTGTTATGCATTATTTTGCATGGCCCAGAAAAGGTGTCGGAAGTTTTTCTTATACAGACTCATACGGAAGCAGCACAGGTACATACAGTGCCGACTTTGAAGAGAAATATTATAATTATGACTTAATGAAGAATAGGTACTACGGAGTTGAATCAACAGACAAAGAAAGGAGCGAATTAGGAAAACTTGCTTTTCACGCAGCCGTTTCCGTAAGAATGGATTTTGAAAACGGCGGCTCTACTTCAAATATTAACAGAATACCTTCGGCAGCGTCAAAATATTTCAGATACATTGCCGATTATAAAGAAAAAACAGCATCTGATTTTTGGCAAACCCTCGACACAGGTCTGCATCACGGAATACCCGCACAATTTGCCGTTTATACCGACGGCGGAGCAGGACATGCGGTTGTGGGAGACGGAATTAAATATGTCGGAAGCGAAAAATATTATCATCTTAATATGGGCTGGTGGGGTACGGATAACGGCTGGTACCAAATTCACCAATCGTTTAATGCCGGAGGTTATACAAACGTTACTGCTGCCGTTCTTAATATGATACCGGTTCCGGAACTTGACGACAGCCCTGAATTAGATATTGAAAGCAAATCTGCTGTTTTGAAGTGGTATTACTCGGAAAGATTATCTGTTCAAAATTATGAACTTCAAATAAAAAGAGGTCCCGCCGACTGGGAAACACTTACGGATACATTAACCGTAAATACCTATACTTTTGTAACTGACGGCAATACTGAATATTCATTCCGTATCAGAGCAAAAGTAAACGGAGTGTGGGCAGATAATTCATGGTCAAATGAAATAAAAATTATACCGAGCGATTTTAAACCGGAAGGAGATGAAACTCTGACTCTGTATCCTTCAGTGGCTTATGATGAAATAAAAGTCAGTTGGAAAAACTTATCCGGCTCAAAAATAAGGATTTATAATATTCAAGGAGCATTATCTTATGAAAGCAATGATATTGTTTCAGATAATGAGTTTCGTATTAATATATCATCTTTAGAACCCGGAATATATCTTTTGCAAGTTATCAATGAAACCGAAAATAAAACATCAAAATTTTTAAAATTATAGCATTAAAATTTAAAATCAATACTATGAAAAAAGGTTTCAGTTTATTTGTTATATTTTACATGCTGTTGTCTCATAATTATTTATACTCACAAATAAAAGATAAAGAGCTTGTTAAAGTTGCAAAAACCTATGTTAAATACGACCCCTTATTTTCGGGATATAAAGTAAATAATAAAAATTCCGTTAAGCAGGTGTTGAATAATAAAAATGAAACATTGGCATATGTAGTGAGCTTAAAACCGGAGGGATTTATTATTCTGTCACCTTCAAAATCTCTGTATCCTGTTGTTGCCTATTCAGAGAACGGAAAGTTTGATTTTTCCGAAAATGAATACAACTCTCTGTTAGCTGTTTTAAGAACAGATTTATCCTGTCAACTTGAAACCCTCAATGAAAATAAACTGTCAGCCGGTCAAGAAGAAATAATTAAAAAAAATCAAGAAAAATGGACAAAGCTTTTGAGCGGTAATATACAGCCGACCAAAGAATATCTCTATTATTTCGGTCCGAATTTACCTGATATTTGGGGAGGAGTAAACTGTAAAGATGAGAACGGAAGCTATATATATACAGGCAACTATTTTACTCCTAATAACTATTCTCCCGGATGTGTCGGAACATCAATGAGCCAAATACTAAACCTTTTTAAATGGCCTCCGATAGGAGAAGGAGAACATACAGATATTGACAATGTCGGCTCTTCTCAAGGTTCTTATTATGCCGGTTTCGGAAGAATGTGGTATGATTGGGATAATATGCTTGATGAATACTACGGCGTGCCTTCAACAGACACAGAAAGAAGAGCTATAGGCAGAATTGCATATCATTGCGGAGTAGCTGTTGATATGGATTATGAAAATACCGGTTCTACTTCAAATGTAAACAGAACCCCGGCAGCTTTAAATAATTATTTTCGTTCTTCCGGACATTATGAACTCGGATCTTGGTATTATTTTTGGCCGAGATTACGGTCTAATATAGAAAACGGCTATGCTGTACAACTTGCTGTCAGAGACGTTTCCTCAGGAGCCGGACACGCTAATGTTTGTGACGGATGGAGACAATTGACAGCTTCCGACCCGAAATACTATCACCTTAATAACGGATGGTGGGGAACCTGTAATGCATGGTATAATCTGCAAAATACATTCAGCGACTGCGGATACGATGCAATTGATGCTGCTGTTTTTGACATACTTCCCGACCCGATAATGATTGATGACCCGATAATGTCTGAAACTGATTATAAAACTTTTACTCTGCAATGGAAAGTCAGTAAAAGTTTAAATTGGGAGGCATTTGAACTTCAGGAAAGTGTTGATAACGGAGCGTGGACAACAATAAGCAATACTATAACAGATACTTTTTATACTCGAACCGTACCTTCAGACGGCTTATACAAATATCAGGTAAGAGCAAAGTCGTCCGGCAGTTATTATGCCGACAGTTATTCTGAAGAATGTGTTGTTCCCGTAGGCAAGATTGTCTATCTCAATTTTGACGGCGATGATTCATTTTATGTTAAAGACAACCCTGTTAACGATTTAGATATATCAGACAAATGGACTGTCGAAACATGGATTGAAGTTGACACCAGAACTTCAGGAACATATCCGGTTATTTTAGACAGAAAAACCGTTTTTTCAATGTACCTTATCGATGATGGCAGCGGAAGCGGAGATTACGGTATTCGCTTTGTTGCAAGAGACGTAAACGGAAATATAATTGCCTCGGTTCAGTCAGACGTGTCATCTGACATCTTTTTCGGAGAATGGGTGCACGTTGCAGTAACAAGAGACGGCAATGAAACCAAGATGTTTATTAACGGCAAAATTGTTGACACATCTTCAGATGCTGATTTCAATTTAACAGCAACCACAAATGCATTAAATATCGGAGCCAGATATTGGACTGCTTACGAGCGTTATTTAGACGGCAGGATAGATGAAATCAGAATTTCCGATACGGCAAGATACAGCAGTGATTTTTGTCCGGACAGGTATCATCGGTTTGTAACCGATGAAAATACAAGATTACTGCTCCGTATTGAATCGGGAACAGGCACAAAAATAAAAGATTACTCATATAATTTTATAAAACCGACATTAAGAGCTGCTGCAAATGATCCCGGGTGGGCTTCTGCATTATGTCCGATTATTATTTCAGAGCCGGAAGATATATCTGTTTGTCAGGGGAGTGTGTTTTTTGCAGTAACAGCTGTAAATGCAGGTTCTTATCAATGGTATGAAGACTCAGGAGCCGGCTATGTTCCTTTGTCGGACGGAGGCGTTTATTCGGGAACAACAACAGATACGCTGAGAATTTCAAATATCAGCGGATTAAGCGGGTATAAATATCGGTGTAAAGTTAGCGGAAACGGACTGTTTTCTATGCATGACTGCAGCAGAGAGGCAACTTTAACAGTTTATACCTATTGTACAACTTGGGACGGAACATCATGGGATAACGGAGAACCTGATAATACAATGTCTGCTCTGATAGCCGGCAATTATACTCTTCCTTACGATATAGATGCCAAAAATCTGACAATATTTCAAGGAGATACTGTTATAGTTCCGCCGGATTTGACATTAACGGTTAATTCATATTTTGAAAACCACGGAGTTATAATTTTAGAATCAAATACAGATAGTGTGCCGACCGGAGCATTATTACTTTACGGAATACAAAATAATTTCGGAAAAATGAAAGCCCGAAGATATATTTCTGTTCCTTCTCCGGGAATATGGGGTAACTGGCATCTTATATCATTACCTTTTGATGACGATTTTAAAGCAGACAGCATTCTGACAGGAAATTACTATTTATATAAAAATATTGAGCCGTCATATTCTTGGGATAGATTAAGCGGGTCAGATAATATGTTTTCCGGTAACGGATATTTATTGCAACATACACAAAACGGAGGTTTCTTAATCGATACTGAAGGGACTTTCGGAAACGGTAATTACTCAAGAATATTACCTCTTACGACAGGAACTAATTTAGGGTGGTTTTTAGCCGCAAATCCTTATCCGTCGCCAATCGATTGGAATGCAACATCAGGATGGACACGAACAAATATTAATTCAACAGTGTATACATTTGACCCTGAAAATAACGGCGGGTCAAATCAATATTCAAGCTGGGACGGAACTGTCGGAACTTACAGCGGTTCGCGATATATAAACTCTTTTCAGGGCTTTTTTGTGCAGGCATTATCTGACGGTGCCGTAATAGGAACGGATAATAATGTTCGCGTAAAAAACTCGGAAGCAACAAGCAATTATTTGAAAAATAATAAAACAGAAGATTTAATAAGAATTGAAGTTGAAGATCCGCAAGGCAGAAAAGATGAGCTTGTTGTATACTTCGGAAGCAGTTCCTCCGAAAGTATTAAAGTTCACGGTTTAGATGAGAATGCTCCCTCCGTATTTATATTTGAAGATGACAATAAATATGTCATAAAACGGATTCTGAATTCAAAAGATACAGAAACAGTAAACTTTTGTTTTACTTCTCATTTGACAGGAATTTTTAAGCTGAATATAACAGAACTTTTAAACAATAACTATAATATTTATATACGAGATACCGAAACTGATAAAGTTTATGAGATTAAAAAGCCGGAGTCGTTGTTTTTTAATATTAATGATACGACAAGTCATAACTTTGAATTAATATTTTCTAAAAATTCAATATCCGTAAATAATCTTAATAATGAAATAAAAATATTTTCTGCAAATAATTCAATAATAATTTTAAACGACAAATCGGATGTGTATGAAATTTTAGCTTACGATATTTCGGGAAAAGAAATTTTCAGAGATTTTAATACTAAAGGAACAACGGTAATAACCAATGTTAACAGCGGGCTTTACATCGTAAAATTTAAAAATGAAGATAACGAATTTATTAAAAAAATACCGGTATTTTAAAACAGATATAATTAATTTAAATTTAAACAGATAATAATGCAAGAACATCATTGGAACTTGATTGCCAAAAAATTGTCCGGAGAACTTTCTGAAAAAGAGACAGAAATGTTTGACAAGAAAATGTCAAAAGATAAAGAATTTAAAGAAGAATACGAACAAGCCGAATTTGTATGGAATTCTGCAGAAAACAATGAAGATTATGATTATAACAGAATTCAGAAAAGAATTGTTCAGAAAATTAACTATAACCAAAAACGGAAAATAAATAAAATTGTTTATACATCTTTTAAATATGCTGCAATTTTTATCGGTATTCTTATTATGTCTCTGTCCGTTTTTAAAGATTTGAACAAAACAGAAACAGTCGTGAACAATACCGGTAAGATATTAAAAGTTACGCTGCCGGACAATACTGTAGTAGCATTAAACAAGGGCAGCTTTATAAAATATGAAAGCTCAACCATAAAAAAGTTTAATCGTGAAGTCTTTGTTTCCGGCGAGGCTTTTTTTGAAGTTAAAAAAAACAATAACCAAAAATTTACGGTAAAAACAACTGCTTATAACATTACCGTCCTCGGAACAAAATTTAACGTAAGAACATATAAGAATGAAAATTCTGTTGTTTTAACAGAAGGAAAAGTAATGCTTAGCGGTTTTAAAACAAATACCGGTAAAATTATTATGAAACCGGGAGAAATTGTTAAATACAATGCTAAAGACAACACCTTTATTAAAAATAAAATAAACACGGAAATTTACACTTCGTGGATGGAAAAAAGGCTGAAATTTGATAACTTCTCTTTATATGAGTTAGCAGAACTATTAAAAATCAGATATAATAAAGTATTGATAATCCAAGACAAAGACGCTGCCGAAAAACGAATAAGCGGTTCTGCACCTTCTGATGACGTTCAATTAATTATAAAAGCTCTTCATACAATTTTTAAAGCGGAAATAACCCAAAAAAACGATACAATAATTATAAATTAAAAAACAAATGTTCTCATGAAAAAATTGATATTTATAACTGCATTTTTGTTTTTATACGGCTTAAGTTTCTCTGTCGGACAAATTACAGACCAAAAAGGAAGTATAGGGTTGTCCGATTTAATTAAAAAAGTTGAGGTGAAATATAATATTTCCGTTACTTACGAATCTGATATTTCAGCTGAATACACCCAAAAAGAAGCAACTTCAATTTTACGGCAAAAATCGCCCGAAAAAGCTCTTACAGAAATTGTAAAAAAAAAGAAACTTGAGTTTAAAAAAATACGAAATGATTATTATGTTTTAATTAAAAAAGCAGATAATAAAACATCGTATATAAAAACTTTTCGTATTCTTGAAAAAACAATTACCGGAACAGTAAAAGACAATGCCGGAGACCCTATTCCCGGGGTTTCCGTTATAGCAAAGGACGAAAATAATACAGCAGCTATGACAGACATTGAAGGAAAGTTTTCAATAACCGTAACCGACAATGTAAAAACGCTGATTTTTAATTATATAGGATATAAAACAAAGGAGGTTTCAATTGAGAACCGAACAGAACTGAATATAGTAATGGAGGAAGATTATTTTGACATAGAAGAAGTTATAGTTTCCGGAGTAGCAGGTAACACTCCGGCAAAAAAATTGGCAGTAACAATTAATAAAGTATCCGCAGATAAATTAGATGATGCTCCGACAAGTTCCTCGGCAACTGCTTTGCAGGGAAAAATACCCGGAGTATTAGTTAAAAGGGCATACGGCTCGCCGGGCAGCGGTGCAACAATACAAATGAGAGGAGCAACCTCAATAAGAGGAAACTCTCCGCCGCTTATTATTTTAGACGGTGTTCTCGTTAATACAAACCTGGCAGATATTAATGTTGACGATATAGCATCAATGGAGGTGGTAAAAGGTGCAGCGGCATCAGCTCTTTACGGCTCTAAAGCCGGAAACGGTGTGATTGTAATCACAACAAAAAGAGGTAAAAACCTAAAAGACAGCTATCAGATAAAAGTCCGAAACGAATACGGTATCTCCAACCTTCAAAGAGAACTTGATTTAGCAACTCACCACCCCTATCAATTAGCCGCCGATAATGCCGATTTTTCTTATACAAAATACGAAGGAGTAACATATGACGATAACGGGAACGTGGTTTCAGGCAGCCGTTTACCGACAGATTCAGCTTATGCAGACCAACCGTATTCAATTGTTCGCGACCAGCAAAAAGAGTTCTTCAAGCAAGGAGATTATTACACAAATTATGTGAGTATGTCTAAAAAAGACAATAATACAAATATGTTTTTGTCCTTTGAGAATCATAAAAATTCAGGAATTGTTTTTGCAACTGAAGGATACCAAAGAAAAAACTTCAGGTTTAATGCCGATACCAGAATAGGAAAATATATTTCCCTGTCAACATCAAATATGTATATGCTTGCAGAAACAGACAATCCCGGAACATCAAAAGGTTTTCAGGATGTTTTATTTGTTCAACCCGATGTAGATTTAAATGCTCCTAATGCCGACGGCTCTCCCTACCTTGTATTGCCCGATCCTTGGAGTATTGCCGAAAACCCGCTGTATCCTCTTTATTACAGAGAAAGCACGTCAAAAAGAAATTCTTTCCTTACCAATATAAGCACTAAAATTCTTTTTACTGATTGGCTGAATCTTGAATCGAAATATACTTACGAAAAATACAATTCTTATACAAGAGGATATAATCCGAAAGGATATTTGTATATGGATACTGCTTATTATACAGGACTGCTTGAAAAAACACATTACGAAAATAATTCTCAATTCGTGCAGTCTACACTGAATTTTGATAAAGTTTTCGGAGAATTTACGGTTAAATCAAAGCTGAGTTATCTGTATGAGCAGGAAGACTGGGATAATACATATACTTCAGGAAAAGACTTCGTTGTTGATAATATTCCGCAATTTAATTTTGCAGATCAAACACAATCAAAAAATTCTTCGTATGACGGGTCAATAAGAGCTATTGATATATTCGGAATAGCGGATATAGATTATTTAAGTAAATATATATTTTCCGGCTTAATTCGCAGAGACGGCTCCTCTTTATTCGGCGAAAATCAAAGATGGCATACATATTACAGGCTTGCAGGAGCATACAGAATTTCAGAAGACATAAAAATACCCGGTATTCAGGAACTGAAAATAAGAGCGGCAATCGGAACCTCCGGACAAAGACCGGGATACTCCGATCAATATGAAACTTACAGCGTAAGCAACGGAAACTTAGTAAAAGAACAACTCGGGAACAAAGAGCTTAAACCTTCGGAATCAACAGAAACGGAATTTGCTTTAGATGCACAATTTTTTAATATTTTTAACCTTACCGGAAGTTATTCTTCAACCGTTACAAGGGATGCTCTTTTAAGTGTGCCGTTGGCAAGTCACGTCTTAGGATTTAGGTCGCAAATACGAAATGCAGGCACTATAAAATCTCAATCTTTAGAACTTTCTTTAAATATCAAAGCTATTCATAATAAAAAGACGAATCTTTCTTTAGGTTTTAATTTTGACAGAATAAGACAACAAATAGAAAACTTAGAACTTAATAAATATTACACCGGACCGAGAGATGCTTTTTTAATCGAGCCGGGTCAAAATTTCGGTATCATATTAGGAAACAAGTGGCTTACATCTTTGTCGGAAATGGAAAACCAATTACCCGACGGTATGACAATTGACAACTATACAATAAACAGCGACGGATATGTTATACTTGCGGGAACGGAAGGCAGCACCGTTGAAAGACCCGTAGCCTTAGATGCCGATAATGACGGAACGCCCGATAAAGTCATTATTGCCGACTGTAATCCCGATTTTAACTTAAGTTTTAACACTTTATTTTCATATACAGAGACAGGTTTTTATATGAAAATAAAGTGTTAAAACTTAAGTTAAAATCGGGATTACAGTCGGCAATAATGACTTTATCGGG
>CAMZKI010000087.1 GCA_947311125.1 uncultured Chlorobiota bacterium | reverse complement strand
TTTTATATTAAAAAATAATAATTTTATCTTCTGCTGTAGTTAGGAGCTTCTCTTGTTATTGTTATATCGTGCGGATGGTTCTCGATAACACCTGCCGATGTTATTTTTACAAATTCAGCTTTGTGCAATGCCTCAATATTTTTTGCTCCGCAATATCCCATTCCGGCACGTAACCCTCCTATGAGCTGAATCATAACCTCTTGCAATGTTCCTTTATACGGAACACGACCGGAAATACCTTCCGGAACCAATTTTTTGACTTCCTCTTCCGTATCCTGAAAATACCTGTCTTTAGAGCCTTCCTGCATTGCTTCTACCGAACCCATACCGCGGTAAGTTTTAAACTTTCTTCCCTGGTAAATTACAGTATCTCCGGGAGATTCGTCAACTCCGGCAAAGAGAGAGCCTATCATAACGGAAGAAGCCCCTGCAGCTATTGCTTTTACGATATCTCCTGAATATCTTATTCCGCCGTCGGCAATTACGGGTATGTTTTTGTTTTTTAATTCATTTGCGACATTATAAATTGCCGATAATTGAGGAACACCTATTCCTGCAATAATTCTTGTCGTGCAAATTGAACCGGGCCCTATTCCTACTTTAACGGCATCGGCTCCTGCATCTGCTAAGTCTTTTGCTGCTTTGGCAGTTGCAATATTTCCTACAATAAAATCTATACCTTTATATGATTTTTTTGCTTTTTTGAGAGTGTCTATCACTGCTTTTGAATGTCCGTGAGCAGTATCTATAACAATTGCATCGGCACCTGCAATGTGCAGTTCGGATATTCTGTCGAATACGTCAGCGGTAACACCTACGCCGGCAGCAACTCTTAAACGACCTTTTTCGTCTTTGCAGGCATTGGGCCTGTCTTTTGCCTTTGTTATGTCTTTATATGTAATAAGTCCGATTAACTTATTATTGTCGTCAACAACCGGAAGTTTTTCTATTTTATATTTTTGTAATATTTCAGAAGCCTTGTTTAAATCGGTAGTTTGAGATGTTGTTACCAGATTTTCGCAAGTCATAACATCCTTAATGTTTTTTTTCAGGCGTTTTTCAAATCTTAAGTCTCTGTTAGTAACTATGCCGATAAGCTTTAAGCTGCTGTCAACAACAGGTATTCCTCCTATTTTGTATTTTTTCATTAGTTCAAGAGCATCTTCTACGGTGTTTTCTGCTTTTATGGTAACAGGATCTATAATCATACCGTTTTCGGCTCTTTTAACTTGTTTAATTTGTTGAGCCTGTCTTTGGATTGTCATATTTTTATGCACGACACCTATACCTCCTTCTCGAGCTATTGCAATTGCAAGCCAAGCCTCTGTTACGGTATCCATTGCTGCAGAAACAACGGGAGTTTTAAGTGAAATGTTTCTGCTGAATTTTGAACTTATGTCTGTCTCTCTCGGTAATACTTCTGAGTACGCAGGCAGAAGCAGAACATCGTCAAATGTATATGCTTCAAAACTGATTTTTTCGGTAAAAAATGACATAACCGCTTTTTAAGGAAGTGAACAACATTAAATATTTAACCGACAAAAATATAAATAATTGTTTTATAACACATAATTTTCGAGATTAATAAATAAAATAGAGTTCTTTTCTTTTTTTGCAGAAGTGTTATTTATTCCAGGTTAATTTTTTCCCGAATCCCAAACGATTATCCGTAAGTTTTATAAAATCCGGAGATAATGTCCAGAGTTGTGTGTTCATTAATTTTGCAAACGGATATTTTTTAAGATAAAGTTTATTCGCTTTTTTTAATAAATCGTTTTTAGGTACATACATTTTTCCTGTAAACTGTATTCCTTGAATTTTACCGACTGCGGATGTTTCCAGGACTACAGAACCTGCTACCGTATTGTTTTCTTTTACGTCTTTTATGTGTTTTGTATTATGGTCGGAAGTAAAAATAAAAACATTATCTTCTTCTGAGTAAACATAAAAACAATTTGCACACCAAGGCATATTGTTTACTGATGTTGCCAACGTTAATACGTGATGCTTTTGTATAAAATTAATTATTTTTTTATCAGGCTTATTCATTATAGTTTTAAACTTAATTTAATTTTGTTGTGCAACTTTATATAAAAAAATGCTCTTATTAAAATAAAACTCTCTTAAAATAAACAGAAATGAAAAAAATATATGCCTTGGCAGCACTGTTATTATTTGTTTTTTTGCTTCAAGAAGTAAAATCGCAGAATATTTCAGCTAATGTTTGTTCGCAATCTAAGATAAATCACTTTTTAAAAAATAATACAGAAAATCAAAAAAAATACAGCACAAAATCATCGTTCCGGTATGATTTAAAATATCACAGGCTTGATTTAGTTTTTTCGGATATAAACAATCAGTATATAAAAGGGAGTGTAACTTCTTATTTCGTTCCTTTAATTTCAGATTTTAACCAAATTTCGTTTGATTTAGCTGATAATATGGTTGTTGATTCGGTAATTTTTCATCAAAATAAGCTGACATCTTATTCAATAAGCAACGATGAATTAATAATAAATTTGGAAACTACTATAACTCAAAATATATTAGATTCAATTTCTGTTTTTTATCATGGAATTCCTGATGCTAACGGTTTCGGTTCTTTTGAACAAACGACACATAACGGAGTTCCTGTAATATGGACATTGTCGGAACCTTACGGTGCGAAAGATTGGTGGCCGTGCAAACAAAGTTTGACCGATAAGATTGATTCTTCAGATATTTATATCACAAATCCGGAAATATATAAAGCAGCAAGTAACGGGATACTTGTTTCGGAGGTCGTAAATAACGGAATGAAAACAGCACATTGGAGACACAGGCATCCGATTGCCGCATATTTAATTGCAATTGCCGTAACGAATTACTCTTCATATTCTGATAACGTAACTCTTACTACCGGAGAAAATTTTGAAGTTTTAAATTATGTTTATCCTGAAGATTTGACTTATGCACAGGCAAATACCCCTAATGTTTTGGATGTTATTCAACTATACAGTGATATGTTTATTCCGTATCCGTTTGCTGATGAAAAATACGGGCATGCACAATTCAGTTGGGGCGGAGGTATGGAACATCAGACTATGAGTTTTATGGTAGATTTTAGACATTTTTTAATGGCACACGAATTGGCGCACCAATGGTTCGGCGATTACGTAACTTGCGGAAGCTGGCATGATATATGGCTTAATGAGGGATTTGCAACATATCTTGAAGGAATGACAAATGAACATAACCTTAATGATGACGGGGTAAGTTTTGATGAGTGGAAACGAAATAAAACATTAAATATAATTTCGCAACCTTACGGCTCCGTTTATGTTGATGATACAACTGACGTATGGAGGATTTTCAGCGGCAGGTTGTCTTACGATAAAGGAGCGATGGTTTTGCATATGTTAAGAAAATATGTGGGAGATGATAATTTTTTCAACGGGATAACAAATTATTTAGGCGATTTGGGAAACAGATATGCAAGAACTTCTGATTTGCAGTTTCATTTAGAGCAAACTTACGGAAGCTCATTACAGGAATTTTTTGATGACTGGTACTACGGCGAAGGCTATCCTGTTTATAATATTTACTATTCTCAAAATCAAAATAAAGATGTTACCGTAACAATCAATCAGGCACAATCGCATAATTCCGTTGGCTTTTTTAATATGAAAATACCCGTAAAATTTGAAGGTGTTGATAACGATACCGTAATTTGGTTTGATAATAATGTCAACGGAGAACAATTTAATTTTAATCTTGATTTTGATATTGTTTCTGCAAAATTTGACCCTTACAGTGATATAATATCCGGTTCTTCCGTAGTTTTGAAAATTGACACTTTTGATAAGACAAACAGGGTTTTTGTTGTGCCGAATCCGGCAAGAGAAAATATAACCGTAACTTTTCTTGAAAAGATTATCCCCGATAAGGTGCTTATATATAACAGTGCAGGAAAGGTTGTGAAAGAATTTTCAGCAAAAAAACAAAACTCATATAAATTTGAACTTAATATTTCCGATTTACCGGCGGGTTTATACTATATCTCTTTTTACGAAGGAAGAAAATATCTTACTAAAAAGTTTGTGAAGAATTGAAAGTAACAAACTAAATTTTACCTTTGCGGAAATTTTAAAACAAAAAAAAATGTTCTCGGGAATAGTTGAAGAAACAGGAATCGTTAAAAAAATTACAAAAGATGGTGAGAATGTTCATTTTACGCTTACCTGCAGCTTTGTTAACGAACTGAAAATTGATCAAAGTTTGTCGCATAACGGTGTATGCCTGACGGTTGTTGACGTAACAGAAGATACTTATACCGTAACAGCCGTAAAAGAAACCCTCATTAAGTCAAATCTGGGCTTACTTAAAGAGGGCGATGAGGTAAATTTAGAGCGAAGTATGAAACCCGACAGCTTGCTTGACGGGCACATAGTGCAAGGGCATGTTGACCAAACCGCTGTTTGTACGGATGTTGAAGAGGTTGACGGGAGTTGGTATTTTACTTTTGAATATAAGCCTGCCGGAGATAATGTTACGGTTGAAAAAGGTTCTGTATCTGTTAACGGAGTGAGTTTAACAGTAGTTAATTCTAAAGATTACTCTTTTCAAGTTGCAATAATTCCTTTTACATATGAACTTACAAATTTTCATAACATAAAGAAAGGAACAATCGTTAATATTGAATTTGATATTATAGGAAAGTATATTACTAAAATAGTTAAACAATATATGAAGAAGTAGTACCGTCAGGTATAGAAAAAGGACTAGCAAGTATTTATTCGGTTAAGGAATCAAACAAAACCTCAATCAAATGTTGAGCATCAATACCGGTTCCGTCTTTTATTTGGCATCTGCAACTTGTGCCGTTGGCAACAATTATTGTTTCTTTTTTGCTTTTACGAATTGCCGGAAACAGAGTTAATTCTCCGATTTTCATCGAAAGTTCGTAATGTTCTTTTTCATAGCCGAAACTTCCTGCCATTCCGCAACAGCCGGAAGGAATTTCTTCAACGGTAAAATTCTCCGGGAACGACAAAACAAATTTTGTTGCATCGGTTGAGGCAACTGCTTTTTGTTGGCAATGTCCGTGTAATTTTATTTGTTTATGGTCTTTTGTAAACTGCTCTTTTATAATATGTTTAGCAATTATTTCATGCATTAAAAATTCCTCAATCATTAAAGCATTTTTGCCTAATTGCTTTGCAATTGCTTTTTCTTTTTCATCTTTAAAAAAATCAGGATATTCATCTCTGAAAGTTAAAATTGTTGAAGGTTCAATTCCTATCAGCGGTGTTTCTTTTGAAATTATATCTTTTAAAATTTCAATATTTTTTTTTGCAATTTTTTTTGCTTTTCTGACTAATCCTTTCGACAAATAAGTTCTTCCGCTTTCCGAAATGTTTGGTATCACAACTTCATAACCCAAAGAATTTAATAACCTTATGGTTTTTATGCCTAAATCTGCATCATTATAATTTGTAAATTCATCGGCAAACAAATAAACTTTTCTGTTATATTTTTTTGGGGAATTTTTTTTAAACGCCTGCTTTAAAGTTTTGTTTGACAGAAGAGGCATTTTTCTTTTTCCGGAAAAACCTATAATCTTCATCATCGGCACGGCAAAAATTTTTGTTTTCAGGAAAAAATTGCTGATTGTCGGAATAAGCGAAAGAATTTTGTTGATTTTTGTAATATTTGCAACCAAACGACTTCTTAACGGAACCCCGTTTTTATCATAATATTGCTGTAAAAATTCAGCTTTTAGTTTTGTAACATCAACATTAGACGGGCATTCGCTTTTGCAGGCTTTACACGAAAGGCAAAGGTCAAGAATATTGTATAAGTCTTTGTTGTTGAGTGGATTATTGTCGTTTGTAATCACATCGCGCAACATATTTGCTCTTGCCCGAGTTGAGTTTTTTTCATCTTTGCTTGCCCTGTATGAAGGACACATTGTTCCGCCTGCCTCATTGGTTTTTATGCAATCGCCGGAGCCGTTGCATTTTTCTGCTGCACGCAGATATCCGCCTGTTGAAGAAAAATCAAAAACTGTTTCAACTTCTTTTGTTTCTTTGCCCGGAATGTAACGAAGTTGCCTGTTCATCGGCGGAGTATCAACAATCTTGCCCGGGTTAAAAATGTTTTCGGGGTCAAAAGTTCGTTTAATTTCTTTAAAAAGATTATAAATTTTTTCGCCGTACATCAACGGAATAAATTCACCTCTTAATCTTCCGTCACCATGTTCTCCGCTCAACGAACCGTCGTATTTTTTAACGAGTTTTGCAGTTTCGTATGCCACAGTTTTAAAAAGCTCAACATCTTTTTTGTTTTTTAAATTTAAAATCGGTCGCAGGTGTAATTCGCCTGTTCCGATATGTGCATGATATACGCAGTCAAGATTGTGTTTTTTTAAAAGTCCTTGAAAATCAGAAATATACTGAGGTAGTTTGTCGACTCTCACGGCAGTATCTTCAACCAAACTGACGGGGCGGGCATCGCCGGGCAAGTTTGAAAGAACACCTAAGCCGGCACGTCTTAAATCCCAAACTTTTTTTGTCTCTTCATTCCAAATTATCGGAAAATGATAACCGTAACCGGCATCTTGTATTTCTTTTTCTAAATTTTCGGCAATTTGCAAAATTTCTTCTTTACTTTCTCTTGCAAATTCAATCATCAAAACAGCTTCCGGCTCTCCTTTCAAAAAGAAACGATTTTTTTCCAGTCCTTTCGACTTTTTCGTTAAATCAAGAATTTTTTTGTCCATTAACTCAACCGCACCGGGATTGTATTTTAAAGCAATTAAATTTGCATAAAAAGCATCTTCCAATTTGTGAAAATGCGGAACAATCAAAGCTTTTTGCTTGGGCGGAAGTTCAATAAGTTTTAAAGTTATTTCTGTTGTAAAAGCCAAAGTTCCTTCCGAGCCTGTAAGCAATTTGCAAAAATTGAATTTTTTCTTGCTTTGGCTGAAAATTTCATTATCAAGAAGTAAATCTAAGGCATATCCTGTGTTTCTTCTCGGAATTTCTTTGTCGGGATATTGTTTTTCAATTTCTTCTTGAATGTCCTTGTCGGAAAGAATGTCATAAATTTTTCTGTAAATTTTCCCTTCAAGATTTTGGAGTTTTAACTTTTCGTAAAACTCATTTTTTGAAAGTTCTCCGAATACAACTTCTTCTCCGTTGCTGAGGACAGCTTTTATAGAATGTGTGTAATCTCTTGTGCTGCCGTAAATTACGGAATGAAGACCGCAAGCATTATTTCCTGCCATTCCGCCGATGGTGCAACGGTTTGCCGTTGAAGTTTCGGGTCCGAAAAATAATCCGTAGGGTTTTAAGTAATTATTAAGGTCGGTTAAAATAATACCCGGTTGAACGGTTACAAGTTTTTTTTCTGCATCAAGATGCAAAATTTTGTTCATATATTTTGAAACATCAACAACAATTCCGTTTCCCGTTACTTGACCTGCGAGGGAGGTTCCTGCACCGCGTGGTATGATACCGAGGGTTTCGCCCCAAGCGAAGCCCTCGGTATTTACAGCATTAACAGAGGAAACTATTTCTTTGATATCCTCAATACCTTTGGGAAAGGCAACAGCAATCGGTTTTTCTTTATAGGCTGATGCGTCTGTTGAGTATATAATTCGGTGAGTATTGTCAGAACGGATATCAATACTTAGTTTGCTTCTTAATTTGTTAAACTTTTGTTTAATTACTTTATTCATAATTTAAAAGTCTCGGCAGTTATCTTGCAGTAAACCGCTTGTCCCTGCTCTGTTTTTCCCCACGTAGGGCAAGGTACCACGCCTCTTTTTTTAGTATAGCAACTGCTTAAAGAAAAAAATGCCGTAAAAAGTAAAACTCTGAATAATATTTTTATTTTCTTCATAGTTTGTGAGTTTAAAAAACAAATATAAAGAAATATTTGAAAAGAAAAATCGTATAAACATTTAAAATATTCATCGGAAGTTGCCGGTGTGTCTTATAAAACTTATCTATGATAATTTTTTTAGTTATATTTAAAAAAACAGATAAATTCATTTATTCTGAAATATTTTTATTTATATTTGCACTTTATTTAGATTTATTCTAAATAGTGTTTTGTTGATGTGATGACTTGTAATTATTACATCAATCATTGTAAGTTAGAAGACTATGGGAAAAGACGATAAAATAATAAAAGAACTGCAAAATAAAGAGTACGAAGCGGGTTTTGTAACCGATATAGAAACTGATGTTTTTCCGAGAGGTTTAGACGAGGATGTAATACGTGCAATTTCCGAAAAGAAAGAAGAGCCGGAATTTATGTTAGAATTTAGGCTCAAAGCATTCAAATATTGGAAAGAACAAAAAGAACCTGATTGGGCTTTACTGAAATATCCGAAACCCGATTTTCAAGAAATAAGCTATTACGCTGCTCCGAAAAACAAAGCAAAATATAACAGTTTAGATGAGGTTGACCCCGAAATAATAGACACTTTTAATAAGCTAGGTGTTCCGCTTGAAGAACAAAAAGTTCTGGCAGGTGTTGCCGTAGATGTAGTTATGGACAGTGTTTCTGTTCATACTACATTTCAAAAAACGTTAAAAGATTTGGGAATAATTTTTTGCTCAATAAGCGAAGCAATACGTGAACATCCGGATTTAATAAAAAAATATTTAGCAACAGTTGTTCCTTACCGTGATAATTTCTATGCTGCTTTAAATTCTGCAGTTTTTACCGACGGTTCATTTGCATACATCCCGAAAGGGGTGAGATGCCCGGTTGAATTATCAACTTATTTCCGTATAAATCAGGCAAATACAGGGCAGTTTGAGCGAACGCTTGTAATTGCCGATGAAGGAAGCTATGTAAGTTATCTTGAAGGATGTACGGCGCCGCAACGAGATGAGAATCAGCTTCATGCTGCGGTTGTAGAACTTATTGCCATGAAAGATGCTGAGATAAAATATTCTACGGTGCAAAATTGGTATCCCGGAAATAAAGAAGGGAAGGGCGGGATTTATAATTTCGTAACTAAAAGAGGAATTTGCAAAGGTGATAATTCAAAAATTTCCTGGACACAGGTCGAAACAGGTTCGGCAGTTACCTGGAAATATCCGAGTACAATTCTTAAAGGTAACCATTCCGTAAGTGAATTTTATTCGGTTGCTGTAACAAACAACTATCAGCAGGCAGATACCGGAACAAAAATGGTGCATGTCGGTAAAAATACAAAAAGTACGATTATTTCCAAAGGGGTTTCACTCGGAAAAAGTAACAATACGTACAGGGGATTAGTTGATATTAAAAAAAATGCAACTAATGCAAGAAATTATTCGCAATGCGACTCTTTGCTAATCGGAAATCAATGCGGAGCTCATACTTTTCCGTATATTAACGTTGATAATTCAACAGCGATTGTCGAACATGAAGCAACTACGTCAAAAATTGCCGAAGACCAAATATTTTACTGCAACCAAAGAGGTTTAGACACCGAGAGTGCCGTAAGTTTAATTGTAAACGGTTTTGCAAAAGAAGTTCTGAATAAATTACCGATGGAATTTGCTGCCGAAGCAAAAAAATTACTGTCGTTAACTTTAGAGGGAAGCGTAGGATAATTTTAATGAAAAATTTATGCAAAAATTAATAATTATACTTCTTTTTATTGTTTCTTTTCCGGATATTAAAGCTCAGGAAGAGCCGTCATTTATTCCCGAGCATTTAATTGGTATTACGGGCGGAGCCGGAATTGTTTCCGTGTTCAGTGAAAGTATCCTGACATATACTGACAGGCAAGGTAATCTTTTAGTAAACAGTCCCTACATTTTGAGATATTCAGGAGGACTTTCTTATAAATATATTTCCGGGAAAAATGTTGGAATTTTAACAGAGTTGAACTATATCCAAAAAGGCGGATACAATGAATTTATGTTTGATATAAACGGCAATGTAACAGATTCTGTTCTGTTTAATCATAAATTGGACTATGCCGAACTGTCATTTATGACAGATATTCGTTTCGGTAAAAAACACGGGAAAATTAATTTATTTCTTGGTCCGCATATCGCATACCTTGTGAAGCAGAATTTAATATTATTAGAAGATACATACGGTAACGAATATGTAAATAAAACGAATGTTAAATTTGAAACAGGTATAAGTGTCGGAGGGGGGTATAGTTTTAACTTCAATAAAGGAGAAGCAGAATTAAAAATAATTTATAAACACGATTATACAAATATTTTTCAGGAAAAGTCAATTAATAACTTTTCATTTAATCAAAATCAAGTTATACTGGCTTCACTGTCATATTATTATAAATATATAAAGAAAAAGAAAAATGTTGAAGATAACAGAATTAAAGGCAGAAGTTGAAGGAAAAGAAATATTAAAAGGCATTAATTTGGAAGTAAAACCCGGCGAGGTTCATGCAATTATGGGGCCCAACGGTTCCGGGAAAAGTACATTGGCTTCAGTTTTGGCAGGCAGAGACATATTTAAAGTAACCGGAGGTAAAATAGAGTTTAAGGGCAAAAACCTTTTAGAACTGACACCGGAGGAACGGTCTCGTGAAGGCATATTTTTAGCTTTTCAGTATCCTGTGGAAATTCCCGGAGTAAGTATTACCAATTTTATGCGTGCAGCTCTCGACGAACATCGAAAACACAAAGGATTGAACCCGATGAATGCCTCCGAGTTTTTAAGATATATGAAAGAAAAAAAAGCATTGGTAGAATTAGATGCTAAGCTGGACGGCCGCTCGGTTAACATGGGTTTCTCCGGCGGAGAAAAAAAGAAAAATGAAGTCTTTCAAATGGCAATGCTCGAACCCGATCTGGCAATTCTTGACGAAACCGATTCCGGATTGGATATTGATGCGCTGAAAGTAGTTGCAAACGGAGTTAATAAACTAAAAACAAAAGATAACGCTACAATTGTAATCACACATTATCAAAGACTTTTAGATTATATTATTCCGGACGTAATACATGTATTATACGACGGCAGAATAGTAAAAACAGGAGGCAGAGAATTAGCCCTCGAATTGGAAAAATACGGTTACGACGAAATAAAAAAAGAAGCTGATAAAAGATTACTTTAAAAACAGATGATGGAAAACAAAGATACACTGATTAATTTATATAAAGATAAAAATTCTTTTTTACTTCCTGTTGAGCAAAGAGAAAAGTTTTCAGCAAAATTAAAACTGTCTGAAATTCCGGGCTCCGGAACCGAAAATTGGAGAGAATTCAGAGCCAAACCTATTTTTAATCATAAATATAAACTCGGCAAAAAAATGCCGGCGGATGAAAAAATTCTTAAAACATTATCATTTTATGAGCCGTCAGCCAATAATATCATTATCGTAAACGGAAATTACGATGAAAAAAAATCTTTTGTAAAAGATGAAAAAGTTATTGTTTCCTCAATTAAAGCAGCAAAAGAAAAATATAAAGACGTTTTTGATAACCGGTTCGGAAAAACCGAAAGCAAAAATGAAAACTTCTTTTCTTTGCTGAACAAAGTTCACTCAGAAGACGGTTTCTTTTTATATGTACCTGATAATGCCGTCATTGAAGAAACTATTTATATAATGCACTTTGTTGAAAGTGATAACGGGAATGTTTTTTCACAAGACAGAAACCTTATAATTGCCGGCAAAAATACGGTGTTTAAAGTGGTTCATTTTTACTATTCCCTGCTGCCCGATTTTTCTTTTACCAACAGTTTTACGGAAGTTTTTGCAGATGAAGATGCAAATCTTGAATATTATTTATTTGAAGGCGAGGGCAATACAGCTGCACACATAAATAATATGAATGCCGAACTAAAAAAAACAGTTTTTTAAAAACAAATGTTATAACACTATGCGGTTCGGTTGTTAGAAATAATTTTGAAGTTAATCTGAAAGGAAAATATTCTGAGGCAGATTTAAGCGGTATTTATATGCCCGAAAAAGAACAGTATATTGATAATTTTGCAGAAGTAATACATAAAAAATCCGATTGTAGAAGCAATCAATTATTTAAAGGTGTGATTGACAATAAAGCGGTATCTGTTTTTACGGGAAAAGTTTATGTTGCAAAAAATGCACAAAAAACAGATTCGGCACAATCAAACCAAAACTTATTACTGACAGATTCTGCCAAAGCATACAGCCGCCCTCAATTGGAAATTTATGCCGATGATGTTGCGTGTTCGCACGGTTCGACAACCGGACAAATTGACAAAGAGGCTTTATTTTATCTTAAAACAAGAGGCATACCCGAGCAAAGGGCAAAAACAATGCTTACGAAAGCTTTCTTGCGTGATGTTACAGACAAAATAAATGTCGAAAATTATCGCGACTATGTTAATTTTTTGATAAGCCGAAGATTAAAAGGTCAGTCGGCAGAGAGCCTGTGCATGGTCAAGGTTTGTCCGAGTTGCTCATAAAATTGAAGAATGAATATGTTTGATGTTGAAAAAATAAGAGAACAGTTTCCTTTACTTACACAAAAAGTAAACGGCAAGAACTTAGTATATCTGGATAACGGAGCTACCGTGCAAAAACCTCTCAGAGTTATAAAAAAAATAAATGAAGTTTATTCCGAATATAACTCAAATATACATAGGGGAGTTCATTATTTGAGCAATAAAGCGACAGAAGCCTATGAAAACGCACGAGAAACAGTCAGAAGTTTTATAAATGCAAATTCAACAGAAGAAATAATTTTTACAAAAGGAACAACCGATGCAATAAATCTTGTCGCTTTTTCTTTCGGCGAAAAATTTATATCACAAGGTGATGAAATTCTGATTGCACAAACCGAACACCACTCAAATATCGTTCCTTGGCAAATGTTGTGCGAAAGAAAAGGTGCAAAAATTAAAGTTATACCGGCAGATGAAAACGGTGAATTAATATTATCCGAATTTAAAAAATTATTAAATCCGAAAACTAAACTTGTTACGCTTGCTCATGTTGCCAATTCTACGGGAATTATAAACCCCGTAAAACAAATTATTGATGAGTCACGTAGAAACGGTGCAAAAGTTTTAATTGACGGTGCACAGGCAATTCAACATAAAAAAGTTGATGTTCGAAAACTTGATTGTGATTTTTATGCCTTTTCCGGACATAAAATGTATGCCGAAACAGGTATCGGCGTTCTTTACGGAAAAAAAGAACTGTTAGAAGAAATGCCTCCGTATCAGGGCGGAGGTGATATGATAAAATCGGTAAGTTTCGAAAAAACCGAATATGCCGACTTGCCTCTTAAATTTGAAGCCGGAACGTCAAATTATGTCGGAGCAATAAGCTTGGGCGAAGCAATTAGTTTTATAAACTCCGTCGGAATTGAAAAAATCGAAAAATACGAAACAGAACTTTTGAAATATACCGAAGAAAAGTTGTCTTTGATTGACGGTTTAACAATTTACGGAAAATCAAAAAATAAAACTTCTTCTGTGTCGTTTCTGCTTAAAGGAATTCATTTTTATGATACCGGAATGATTTTAGACAAACTCGGTATCGCCGTAAGAACCGGAGCACATTGTGCCGAACCGGCAATGAAAAATTTCGGAATCTCCGGAA